>JBGSWT010000867.1:0-8638 GCA_041751815.1 Pseudonocardiaceae bacterium | reverse complement strand
CCGCCGAGTTGCTCGACGTCGTCGGGTTGCCCGCCGAGGTGGGTCGGCGTTACCCGGCACAGCTGTCCGGCGGGCAGCAGCAGCGGGTGGGGGTCGCCCGGGCACTGGCTGCCGATCCGCCGGTGCTGCTGATGGACGAGCCGTTCTCGGCCGTTGATCCGGTGGTTCGGGAAGGACTGCAGGACGAGTTGCTGCGGCTGCAGGGCGAGTTGGGCAAAACCATTCTGTTCGTCACCCACGACATCGACGAGGCGGTCAAGCTCGGTGACACCGTCGCGGTGTTGCGGACCGGGGGAGTGCTGGCCCAGTTCGACGCGCCACAGCAGTTGCTCGCCGAGCCCGCCGACGACTTCGTCGCCGGATTTGTCGGACGCGACCGTGGCTACCGCGCGATGTCGTTCGTCTGCTCACATGATCTTCCGATTCACGAACTGGACACGGTACGGGTCGGTGAGGCCGGAAAAGGGCCCGGAAAACGACAAGGATGGCGGCTGGCCGTGGATGCCCACGGCAGGCCGCGCGGCTGGTTGGCTCCGGAGGGTGCCGACGGCATGCTGCGGGCTGGCGGGTCGCTGCACCGGCTGGGCGGTCCGATGCGAACCGCGCTGGACTCGGCGCTGTCCTCACCGTCGGGATTCGGCGTGGTGGTTGACGATAACGGTGCCGTGGCGGGTGGTGTCCGCGCCGAGGAGGTTCTCGCGGTGTGGCGCCGGCAGCGAGGCGCCGATGCTCAATGACATCGGCAGCTATCTGAGCAGTGCAAGCAATCGGGCCAAGGTACTCGAACTACTCGGCGAGCACGTCGTCCTCGCGGTCCTACCGCTGCTCATCGGACTGGCGGTGGCGGTGCCGCTGGGCTGGACGGCGTACCGCATGCGCTGGCTGCGGGCGGCGGTGCTTGGGACGGCCAGTGTGCTGTACACGGTGCCGTCGCTGGCCCTGTTCGTGATCATGCCGAGCATCCTGGGCACCCGGATCCTGGACGGCACGAACCTGGTGGTGGCGCTTGCGCTGTACACGTCTGCGCTGCTGGTTCGGCCGGTGGTCGACGCGCTGGACGCGGTGCCTGGGCACGTGGTGGCCGCAGCCACCGCGATGGGATACCAACCCCTCCGGCGATTCGTGGCCGTCGAGCTGCCGATGGCTGTTCCGGTGCTGGTCGCCGGTGTCCGGGTGGCGTCGGTGAGCAACATCAGCCTGGTCAGTGTGGGGGCGCTGATCGGTATCGGGGGGCTGGGCCAGTTGTTCACCGAGGGCTTCCAGACCCAGTACCTGGCACCAATCATGATCGGCATCGTGCTGACTGTCGTGCTGGCGGTCGCGATGGACCTGTTGCTGGTCGGGCTGCGCCGGATGTGTTCGCCCTGGGCGCGGGTTGGAGTCACCGAGTGATCTTTTCCCAGGTGCTGGCTTGGTTCGCCGATGCGGCGCACTGGCGCGGTTCTGATGGCGTCCCGGTGCGGATTGCCGAGCATCTGTACTACACCGTCATCACGGTGCTCATCGCGTCGGCGATCGCGGTCCCGCTCGGGTTGTTGGTGGGACATACGGCCCGTGGCGGGGTGCTGCTGGTGGGGCTGGCCAACGCGATGCGGGCACTGCCGACGCTGGGCCTGTTGACGTTTCTGTTTCTGCTGTTTCGCTCGCAGGGAGTCTCCACGGTGGTCGCGCTGGTCGTGCTGGCCGTGCCACCGGTACTGGCCGGGGCCTACGCCGGGGTGCAAACCGTCGAGCCCGGGATCGTCGACGCTGCACGGGGAATGGGTATGACGTCGGCCCAACGCCTGTTTCAGGTCGAACTACCGGGGGCGCTTCCGTTGCTACTCGGTGGAGTGCGCAGCGCGGTGCTGCAGGTGGTCGCAACCACCACCGTGGCGGCCTACCTGGGGTTGGGTGGCCTAGGCCGGCTGCTGCTGGACGGCCTGCGTTCGGGGGATTACCCGCAGATGGTGGCCGGGGCGCTGCTCACCGCTGGGCTTGCGGTAGTGCTAGACCTGACGCTGGCCGGGATGCAGCGCCTCGCAGTACCCACCGGAGTGCAGCTGTCCGCGGCGAGCGCGGCTTCGCGGGGTGCGGGCTGAGGATTCGGCGGTTCCGGATTCGGAGGATGAGGATCGATGACACGCATCGCGACGCTGGTGATGACCGTCCTGATGGTGGCCGCTGTCGCAGCCTGCGGATCCGGCAACCCGCTCGCCGGAGGCGGAGGTGGCGACGGCGTCGTGGTCGGCTCGGCCGACTTCGTCGAGAGCGAGCTGGTCATGGAGATCTACGCCGCGGCTCTGCAAAAGGCAGGTATCGAGGCCCAGACCCGGCCCCGGCTGGGTAGCCGTGAGATCACCAACGTCGCGGTGCAGGACGGATCGATCACCGTAATGCCCGAGTTCTCCGGCAACTTACTGCAGTCGGTCGACCCGAACGCGACCGCAACGGCGGCAGACGACGTGTACGCCGCGGTGCAGCGGTCCCTACCGCAGGGCTTGGAGGTGCTTGAGCAGTCTGAGGCTGAGGTTTCCGACGTCCTGGTCGTCACCCAACAGACCGCTGCGGCCCTGGGGCTCACCAGTATGGATCAGCTCGGGCCGCACTGCGGGCAGCTCACCCTGGGCGCCGCAGGTGAGTGGCCGGGTCGATGGAAGGACAAGATCGCCCAGCTCTACGGATGTACTTTCCGCGAGATTCTCCGCACCGATGTGGCCGGTCCGGTGACCCTGGAGGCACTACGCAGCGGCGACGCCCAGGTCGTGAACCTGAATACCACCTCACCCGACATCGCCGTTAATCGATGGGTTGAGTTGGCGGACCCGAAGAACATGTACCCGGCTCAGCGCATCCTTCCGCTGGTGCGCGCCGGGGCGCTGAACCAGGCGGGTGTTGACGCGCTCAACGCGGTCTCAGCCGCACTGACCACAGAGAAGCTCACCGAGCTCAACCGACGGGTGATCCAGGAGCGGGCGGTCCCCGCCGACCTGGCCAAGGACTTCGTCTCGTAAGTGCGTAACAGTGACATAACCTCATGGCGGGATACCAACCAATGCCACTCACGACCGCCGCGAGGTGGTCCGATGGCGGTCGCAGTGCGAGGCTGGCGGGCATGGAATACACGCAACTGGGCCGTAGTGGCCTTTCGGTGTCCCGACTGTGCTTGGGCACGATGAACTTCGGCCCGGAGACCTCTGAGACCGACAGTCACGCAATCATGGATCGGGCCCACGAGCACGGCATCAACTTTTTCGACACCGCGAACGTCTACGGCTGGCAGAAGGGCAAAGGTGTCACCGAGCAGATCATCGGCCGATGGTTCGCCGCTGGTGGTGGGCGCCGCGAGCGCACCGTGTTGGGGACCAAGCTGTACGGCTCGATGGGGGATTGGCCCAACGAGACGAAGCTTTCCGCGCTGAACATTCGGCAGGCTTGTGACGCGTCGCTGCGCCGGCTGCAGACTGACCACATCGACCTCTACCAGATGCACCACGTGGATCGGGCCACCCCGTGGGAGGAGATCTGGGAGGCCATGTCGGTGCTCCGGCAGCAGGGTAAGATCATTTATGTAGGCTCGTCGAATTTCGCTGGCTGGCACCTCGCAGCAGCCCAAGAGGCGGCTCGTCGGCAGCGTTTCTCCGGTCTGGTCAGCGAGCAGTCGATCTACAACCTGCTCAATCGCTGGGTGGAGCTGGAGGTGCTGCCCGCCGCGCTGCACTACGGCATCGGGCTGATCCCGTGGTCACCACTGCAGACCGGTCTGCTGGCCGGCGTATTACGCAAGCAACGTGAGGGCAGTGGTTCGCGGAGCACCTCGAGCTTCTCGGCCGACATGCTCGGGGCCAACCGGGAACGCATTGAGGCTTACGAGAAGTTGTGCGCCGATCTGGGCGAGGATCCCGCCAACGTTGGCCTAGCCTGGTTGCTGCATCAGCACGGGGTCACTGCGCCGATTGTCGGTCCGCGAACAGTCGGGCAACTGGACAGCTCGCTGCGGGCCGTCACCATCACGTTGGATGCCGAGGTGCTGACCCGGCTCGATGAGCAGTTCCCCTCGCCCGGCCCCAAGGACGCCAAGCCCGCCCCGGAGGCCTACGCCTGGTAACACCCGTGACCCCCGGGCGTGTCGTGCTCTCATGCACGGCGTGTCCGGCGTCGATGTACACCGCCTGCTTCTGACGTGCAACCGTCGTCGTAGGGGACAGTCCGCAGTAGTGCGGATGGCCTGACGAGCAGTGGCACCGTTCAATCGTCGAGATTGTCCGGCTCGTCGGCATCGTCGCGGGCCAGGAACGTGGCCAACCGTTCGATGGCGAGCTCGAACTGCGGGTGCTCATCGACGAATGCACGCATTCGCGCGGCCAGCCACCCGACGTTGAGCTGTTCGCTGCCGCGTCGGTCTTCGAGTTCCTCGATACCGCGGTCGGTGAAATACACCTCGACTCCTGTTCTGCCCGAGGCGCCCGGGCACATACCGGCGGCGCAACGTACACCAGCGCCGGACACACCGGGCACCAGCGCCGGACACGCGAGGGCGTGGGGGGGTCAGCGTTCTAGGGCGGCGGTGATGAGTTCGCGCTGCTCGACCTCATGCACTTTGGCCGACCCGGCCGAGGGGGCCGCCATGGCACGCCGAGAGATCCGCCGCAGGTTGCCCAACCGCTCGGGGATCAGGTCGGGCAGGCTCAGCCCGTAGAACGGCCATGCGCCCTGGTTGGCGGGTTCCTCCTGCACCCAACGCACGTCAGTGGCGTTCGGGTAGCGGTCCAGCGCCGCGGCCAGCCGCCGCTTGGGCACGGGGTAGAGCTGCTCAACGCGGACGATTGCCACGTCGGAGATGCCACGTTGCTGGCGTGCGGCGTTCAGCTCGTAGCTGATCTTGCCGCTGCACAGCAGCACCCGGCGCACCGCCGAGGGGTCGGGAACCAACGGGTCGTCGAGCACCGAGGCGAACCGCCCTGAGGTGAAGTCCTCCACCGGGCTCACCGCCGCCTTGAGTCGCAGCATTGACTTCGGCGTGAAGACCACCAGCGGCCGGTGCACTCCGTCCAGTGCGTGCCGGCGGAGCAGATGGAAGTAGTTCGCCGGAGTGGATGGCTGCGCCACGGTCATCGAGCCCTCGGCGCAGAGCTGCAGGAACCGCTCGATGCGGCCGGACGTGTGGTCCGGACCCTGCCCCTCGTGGCCGTGCGGCAGCAGCAGCACGACGTCGGAATGCTGGCCCCACTTGGCCTCGCCGGAGGAGATGAACTCGTCGATCACCGGCTGCGCACCGTTGACGAAGTCACCGAACTGCGCTTCCCAGAGCACCAGGGCGTCCGGGTTTGCCACCGAGTAGCCGTACTCGAAACCCACCGCAGCGAACTCCGACAGCGCGGAGTCATAGGCCAGGAACTTCGCCTGATCCTCGGTGAGGTTCATTAGCGGCGTGTACTCGGCCCCGGTCCTGCGGTCGATCAGCACGGAGTGCCGTTGCACGAAGGTGCCCCGCCGGGTGTCCTGACCGGACAGCCGCACCATCCGGCCGTCCATGCACAGCGAGCCGAGCGCCAGCAGTTCGGCGAAGGCCCAGTCGATGCCACCGTCGCGGGCCATCTTCGCCCGCTTCTCCAGCACCGGCTTGACCCTCGGGTGCGGAGTGAAGCCTTCGGGCAGGTTGACGTGGGCGTCGGCAATCCGCTCGATGACGCTGCGGTCTACCCCGGTGGACAGCCCGGTGGGAACGATCTGCTCGGTCTCCACCGACTCGCTCGGCGCCGCAGCGCACTTCTCCAACTCCCGCACCTCGTTGAACACGTGCTCGAGCTGCTGGGCATAGTCCTTCAGTACGCGCTCGGCTTCGTCCACAGAAATGTCACCGCGGCCGATGAGCGCCTCGGTGTAGCCCTTGCGAACAGATCTCTTGGTGTCGATGATGTCGTACATCTTCGGCTGGGTCATCGAAGGGTCATCGCCCTCGTTGTGACCACGGCGGCGGTAGCAGACCATGTCGATGACGACGTCCTTCTGGAAGGCCTGGCGGTAATCCACCGCGAGTTTGGCCACCCACACACAGGACTCCGGGTCATCGCCGTTCACGTGGAATACCGGGGCGCCGATCATCTTCGCGACATCGGTCGAGTACTCGCTGGACCGCGAGTACTGCGGCGCCGTGGTGAATCCCACCTGGTTGTTCACGATCACGTGCACGGTGCCGCCGGTCCGGTATCCGCGCAGCTGCGAGAGGTTGAGTGTCTCGGCTACCACGCCTTGCCCAGCGAAGGCGGCGTCCCCGTGCAGCGCGACCGGCAGTACGGTAAAGCCGTCCAGGCCCTTGTTCAGAAGGTCCTGCTTGGCCCGGGTGATGCCCTCCAGCACCGGGTCCACGGCCTCCAAATGGGATGGGTTGGAGGTCAGTGACACCTTCGTCTCGCCCTCACCGAACATCCGGTAGTACTTGCCCTCAGCACCGAGGTGGTACTTGACGTCACCGGAGCCGTGCGCCTGGCCAGGGTCGAGGTTGCCCTCGAACTCGCGGAAGATCTGCGAGTACGGCTTGCCCACGACGTTGGCCAGCACGTTGAGGCGGCCGCGGTGCGGCATGCCGAGCACCACCTCGTCCAGCTCATACTCGGCGGCCTTGTCCAGCACGGCGTCCAGCAGTGGGATGACCGTCTCGGCACCCTCCAGCGAGAACCGCTTCTGGCCGACGTACTTGGTCTGCAGGAAGGTCTCGAAGGACTCCGCGGCGTTGAGCTTGGACAGGATGTACTTCTGCTCGGCCGGGCTGGGTTGGTCGTGCACCCGCTCTATGCGCTCCTGCAGCCATCGCCGCTCATCGGGCGCCAGGATGTGCATGTACTCCACGCCGATGTTGCGGCAGTAGGCGTTTCGCAGCACGCCCAGCACGTCGCGCAGCTTCATGTTCGACTGCGAAGCGAACCCGCCTACGGCGAACTCGCGGTCCAGGTCCCACAGGGTCAGCCCGTGGCTGAGCACATCGAGATCGGGGTGTCGGCGCTGCCGGTAGTTCAGCGGGTCGGTGTCGGCCATCAGATGGCCACGAGTGCGGTAGGCGTCGATGAGCTCCAGCACCCGGGCGGTCTTGTGAACCTCACCCTCGGGGATGTCCTGTACCCAGCGCACCGGCTCGTAGGGCAGGCGCAACGAGACGAAGACGTCGTCGTAGAAACCGTCCTGGCCCAGCAGCAGGCCGTGTACCCGGCGCAGGAATTCCCCGGACTCGGCTCCCTGGATGATGCGGTGGTCGTAGGTGGAGGTAAGCGTGATGATCTTACTGACGGCCATGTCGGCGAGTGCCTGCTCACTGGCGCCCTGGAAGGCCGCCGGGTACTCCATCGCACCCATACCGATGATCGCGCCCTGCCCGGACATCAGCCGGGGAACCGAGTGGTTGGTGCCGATGGTGCCCGGATTGGTCAGCGAGATCGTGGTGTCCGCGAGGTCCTCGGCGGTGAGCTTGCCCTCGCGAGCCTTGCGGATGACGTCTTCGTAGGCCTGCCAGAACTGGGCGAAGGCCATCCCTTCGCAGCCCTTGATCGAGGCGACGACGAGGTTGCGGCCCCGGTCGGTACGCAGGTCGATCGCCAGGCCCAGATTGACGTGCTCCGGTGCCACGACAGCGGGCTTGCCGTGGGCGTCAGTGATGTAGTGCCGGTTCATCTGCGGGAAGCCGGCCAGTGCGCGCACCACCGCATACCCGATGAGATGAGTGAAGCTGATCTTTCCACCACGGGTTCGCTTGAGGTGGTTGTTGATCACGATGCGGTTGTCGGCGAGCAGCTTCGCCGGGACCGCGCGCACGCTGGTTGCCGTCGGTAGTGCTAGCGACGTCTCCATATTCGCCACCACACGGGCGGCCGCGCCGCGCAGCGGGGTGGTGATGTCGTGCTCCGAGTTGTCCTGTTGCTCGGCGCGCGGGACGGGCTGCTCCCTGGTGGTGGCCCGGTTCGTCGGTGCGAGGTTCGACGATGGCGTCGGCGGCTGCTTCGGGGGCGCCTCGCCGTTTCCGCCACGGGGCGCGGGTCGGTAGTCGCCGAAAAAGTCATGCCACGCAGGGTCCACAGTCGAGGGGTTGGCGAGGAACTGTTCGTACATCTCCTCGACCAGCCACTCGTTGGGGCCGAACTGCGCGGAGCGGTCGTGGGGTGTGGAGCTGCTGCGGGACACTGCGGGAACTCGCCTCTATCCGTTCTATTCGGGTCGCTCAGCTGCGCCTCAGGCTAGCCCCCGCCGGGCGGAGCCAGGCATCCCCCGCGCCGACTGCGGCCTACCAGTCAAGCCGACTGCGGCCTACCAGCCAAGTGGAACCGTGGGGCTGCGCTCAGTGTTCCCGTGGAGGGCCAGATGGAACCCTTTGCCGGGCCCCGATCCCGGGGCCGATCAAGCTGCAACGGTCCCGTCCGGCGAGCCCGCGGCCCACAGCCGCGCGTAGTGTCCGCCCGCCGCGAGTAGCTCGGGATGGCGGCCCTGCTCCACGATACGCCCACCATCGAGCACGATGATCCGGTCGGCCTTGGCCGCGGTAGCCAGCCGATGGGCGATGACGACGGTGGTGCGGCGCTTGGCGAGCCGGTCCGCGGCAGCCAGCACTACGGATTCGGTGGCCGGATCCAGCGCGGCGGTGGCCTCGTCGAGCAGCAGCAGGTCGGGATCG
>JBGSWT010000866.1:0-7999 GCA_041751815.1 Pseudonocardiaceae bacterium | reverse complement strand
ACCGCGGCGGTCCGCGCAGACCGCCGCCGGTGGCGAGGTTGGTGGCGACCTCACGGCCACCCGTCGTGGATAGGTTCGACACCTCCGGGTGCCGCTACCCGGTCCTGCTGGACCTCCGCTCGCTCGGTCCTGAGGTCCCCGCTCGGTCCTGGCGACGGTCCTGACCCTGCCGGTCGCGGTCGATGGTGGCGAGGTCGAGGCAGGTCCGGAGCTGCGGAGCAGCGGCGCGACCGGGATCCGGAGCCAGCAGACCCACGCATCGCCGACCACAAGCCGCCAGTCCTGCCCCACAACGAGATCGGCCGGCTGAGGACAACGAACACGTCTTCGGACGCGGAGCACTAAGCTACGACAGCGTACGACGCGTCACCGCGCGTGAGGCTGCGGCGTGGGGTTGCTGCTACGCGGGTGGTCTGCCAGTTTTCTGGCGGCGTGGGGTGTCGCGACTAGTCACGAAGGAGGGCGCATGTCCGAACGTGCGGAGGCAGGTTCCGCGGTGCCGTGGCAGGACGCGCTGCAGATTCTGCGGGCAATTACCGCGCAGGACGTCGCCGCTGGTGGCGACGGCGTCGACGAGGAGCTGTTGGAGATGATCGGCGCTGTGGACTTCGACGCGACGGACGCGGTGCAGGGGTGGATCGCAGATGCTGTTCCGCGTTGACCATCACCGCACGACCGGCGTGCGGGTGATCCCGCGCCTGCCGGTGCAGCGGTTAACGCGGCTGGAAGGGTACAACGCTATCGGCAAGTCCGCGATGATCCGGCTCATTCAGGTCTGCGTCGGTCAGCACCCCTACCCTGCTGACCCGACGCTGTGGGACAGCTTCCGGGCCGGCATTGGCCAGGCGAGAGTCGAACTGCACGGCATCACCGGCGCCGGTTCCGTCACGTGGGATCTGGATGCCACAGGTTGGCGCGCGGAAGGCCCAGCGGTCACCAACCTTGGCGAGGTCCGCATTGACGGCCGCGTGGCGGGGATAGGCGATGTACAGGAGCTGCTCGCTGTCCACACCATCCTCGGCAACGAGGACTTGACCAAGACGTTGGTCCGCAGGCTCGGCACGCATCGGGCCACGTTGAACACTGCTACGGGTGATGGTTCACCGCTTCGTCGGCGGTTGGACGCGATGGATAAGGTGCTGCGGGGACTAGCCACGATCCTGGATCGGGCAGTGAGCTTGGACGTGATCATGGCGGCCGGTCTTGAGGCGAACACCAGCGAGGCGCTTCAGCGCGCTCGGATCGACGAGCACGCAGCGCGGGAACGCGTGGAGACACTGTCCCGAACGATGGCGCTCGTTAGCCAGCTTGCGGATGTTAAGAACCACGGGGGTAACCTCGACGTCAGAATCGACCGGTTGGCAGCGGACACGGCCGACCTCGAACGGCAACTCAGCGACATCGCCAAAGAGCTGGCCACATTCAGTGCGAATAGTGTAGCGAGTAATGCGGCGGGAGCTGAGCTCAGCAATGCGCGTAAGCACGCGGAGCGGGTCGAACGTCGCCGACATGAAACCCTTCAGGAGGTGGGCCGCCTCGGGGGGGAAGCGGATCTGAACCCAATTACTGCGGAGGCGGTGTCGCAGGAGCAACGACGGGTGCAGAAAGCACTGGACGCGGTACAGCGCGAGCTGGGGTCGCTGCACAGCAGTCCGGAGGTCGCCGACGTCACTGCCGACATAGAGGCACGGCTGGGTACCGCCGAGGATGCGGGTCTGGGTGGGCAGATACTGATTCAGGACCCGGCGATGAACACCGAGTACACCATCACCCAGTTGCGCTTGGTCATGACCGAGCAAGGCCGGCGGCTGCGCTCGCTGCCTGCTCCAGACGCCGCGGTCACCTTGCAGGCCGCAATCAAGAGGTACCGCACGCGCCTCACGTTGCTTTCCCAGCTTGCCCGCGCTGTTGATAACCAGGCCGATGGCGAGCGCAAGGCCGAGCAGGCTCAGCGACGCCTACAGGCGGCAGTAAAAGCGATGACGAGCACCGAAGATCCGGGGAACCTTGCGGATGTGATGGGCCGTCGTGAGAGGCTGACTAAGAAGTTGAGCGACGCCGCTGAGGAACGAGCCAGCCTTGTGCGTGCTCGTGCGGCCCTCGGCGGGGGCGATTCGCCCGAGAATCTTAGCCGCCAGGTGCTTGCGGAGCTAGACGTCCTTGAGCTCGACGCCGCGCAGCTGCCCGCAGCTCACGCCGATGCCGTCGCCGTTCAGCAGGACGCCGAGGGGCGCCTCGGCGCGGCGAATGAAGGGCATCGGGTCGCTGCCATGCGGCTGCGGCAGGCGCGCGACGATCTGGCCGCAGTGGTGCAGCTGGTCACCGGCGACCCGCAGTTCGCGTGGGTCCGGGCAGGCGCGCCGACTTTGGTCCCTGTTCTGGACGCCGCACCGGAGGTTCAGGAAAACCTACTCGGGGGTCTCGCGGCCACCGTCGAGTCGCTGCGGGAACGGATCGCTCAACTGCGGCAGACAATGACGGAGGTCAGGCACGCCCTTCGCTGCGCCCAGGATGAGTTGGCCGGCGCGAGCGCAGACGACTCGAGCCTCGTGCGTTCCACCCGGTCTTGGTTCAGCGAGGAGGTGTCGACCTGGTTCAACCAGCCGCAGCTCATCGAGACTGTGTTTGAGCACGGGCAGGACGTGCGAGTCAACCTAAACGACAAGACCATCTACTGGGAGGCAAACAACACGACCATGTCACGCCCGCTGGAGGCCTTCTCCAGCGGGGAGCGAGGGTTCGCTTACACCCGTGCTCAACTGGAAGTGCTCGACGCTGCCCCAGCCCCGGCGAATCGACTCCTCGTACTCGATGAGTTCGGTGCATTCATCGCTCGCGAATGGCAGCATCGGCTCGAGCAGTACCTGATGGATCACGCCCGGCGGCATCCCAGTGACTCAACGCTGCTCGTGCTGCCACTGACCCGCACTGAGGAGGAGCTTCGCCAGGGCGAGCACCTCCCTGAGATGCTTGCGCAGCTGGGCATGTACCAGTACTTCACCCACGACCTGTTTAGCTGGACCGTCGCCTAAATGACCGGGACGGGCATCGAGGCCCCGATTCCGGGCACATCTCTCAGCATGTCAGGTCGTATACTGGGCCGCCATGCCCAACGTGGGGACGGAGTTGGTATGTTCGGCTCGATCGAACACTTGGAAGACGGCCTATTCGGTTTGCCGCGCATCTTGACGCCTCAGGAAACCGCTTCGCTCCAACGGGCGCTCACTACCTTGTGGACGAGCAGCTATGGACAGCCCCCCGGTAGTCTGGAGAGCGACCTGCAGCTGTGCCGCCGGTACTTCGACCCCGTAGCTAGGGGAGCCCGACTGCGTGAGGTGCTCGCCGCACTACCATCGTCTCCGGCAGTTCCATCCTCCCTGCAGTGCTGGCTAGTCGAGCCACTCGTTGTTCGAATCGATCACGCCCGGGTGCTGGTCGGTCCCGAGGCAAGGTTGACACTCGAGCTTCTGCACGCGTCGCCTGCCGAGGAGACCGCTTTCTCGGACGCGGATCGCGCCGAGATCTACCGCCAGCTGGCGTTGCTCTATCGTGGCTGGTCCCGGCACCGCCTCGACCAGGTCATCTCTCTGCGCGCGGGTCAGGGCCGGGAGGTAATGCAGGCGATCGCTGTCGGATTCGTGATTGCCCTGCTTGTCAACCGGTCCAACAGCCCGCAGCGGGCGCTGCACATCACCGACGCTGATCGAGCTGAGGGCAGCGTTGACGCAGCCGTCTTCGCTGCGGCGGACGCCTTCGCTCAGAACATCAGTGGCCGCAACGAGCGGTCCGCTGCGCAGCACCGGCTGAAGGGTGGTTATGGCGTGTCCGAAGCGCGTCGCCGCCTCGGCGAACTGCTGCACGACAGAGGCGGCCTCCTCTACGTCACGCCGGGCCGGGCCAACGATGTCGTACTGTTCCTCGCTCGCGACCTCGCCCGGCGCAACCGTCTGAACCGGGAGGTCCTGCAGCATGGCTTGCACGATCTGGTCGAGACCTACAGACGTACCTTCGCCGAGATGGCGCTCACCGTGCGGTCCCACGAGCGACCTGCAGACACCGCTGCGCTCGTGGACGAGCTGCTGGAGGTCTTCACCCACGCAAAGGGTAAATAGTTCAGTGACCGACACGATCACGACACGCAACGTGCTCACTGTCCTGTCGGCCGTGCTCCGTGCTCACGACACCGCCCAGGACGGCGTCGTTACTGTCGTACCCTGCCTCACCGATGACCTCGCTGGCTGTATCGATATAGCGGCAGCGGTAATACGGCACGCTGGCGGCGTCGTGGTCAACACCAGCACTGTGAGACAAAGCACGGAGGGAACAGCGGACGTTGAGGAGTTCCACCAACCGGTCTCCGGCACCCCGCCAGTGGGTTGGATGGAGACGATCAGCAAGGCGCTACGGGTGACACGTTCCACCGGGGTGTACCGCGCTCGGATCATCACCTCCACCACACCTACCGGAAGCGCCCGCAACAAGTCCCACTCGCGAACCGACCTCGTCGACGCGCGGTATGAACCAGTCGACGCCGCGCCCGCCGCCGCCGCGCCCGACACAGACCATGACACTGTGCCCGCGGTTGCCCGCGCCCTGTGCTCCGACCGGCTTCTCGGCCGTGACCTGGGTGTCCTCGTCTACGACGACACTCAGCTGGACGCCTCTCAGAAGCAGCCGCTATGGAACCTCAGCGAGCACCTCGCTGGCCAGCCCACCAGGACACTGCGGACTCTCATCGTCCTAGCACAAGCCAGTGTCGACCTGAGTCGGCACGTCCAGCCCGGGTCAGGGTTCCGGTGGGCACTACGCGGCCCTGAGCTGCTGCGCCGCAACGATCGCAGCAATCTGCGAGTGGACGTCAATACCGTCCTCTCCTCGCACACGCCCATCACGGTGCTGTTCCTCGGCGCAGGGTTCTCCGCCTCCTCGGGCTTGCCGCTGGGCAACAGTCTGCGCGACGACGCGATCGTGAAGATGGGTTGTGGCACACCCGGAGACCGTTCCGACATGCTCGCAGCAGAGTTTTATCGATGGGTAGAAGCCAACGGTCGGCTGCTCACTGCGGAAGAGAACAAGGACCTGCCGACGCTCGCCGCGCAGCTCACCCTGGAGCGGGTGCTGCGCGAGCATTACCTCAACTTCACCGGGGAACCGCCCCCTATCTTGGTGCAGTTCCAAGCTCAGTGTGAGAAGGCGCTTACTCGGATGGGTGGAGCGCCACAGGCGTTGTGTCGGCTCATCGCCCAGTTCCGGGCTACTGGTCGTCGCCTAATAGTTGTCACGGTCAACTTCGACGAGCTTATAGAGCGCGGCTCAGATCCCGATGCTACTAAAGTGTTCGCCTCACAGAAACAGTTTGCCGACGCTCCTGCCCAGTTGCGGGAGTACCTCGCAGGTACCGATGACCAGGTGCCGGTCTGGAAGTTGCACGGCACTATCTCTGACCTGACCACCTGCGTCGCGAACGACGCGGTCACCCTGCTCGGCGTGCCAGAGACCACTCGAACCGCGCTGACCGAGCTGCTTCCCACCGACGGGGCCCGCGTTCCGTGGATTTACATCGGTGCCAGTATGCGCGACACAGACCTGGGCCCGTTGCTCGGCCGACCCGAGTTCGCCGACCGCCTACGCGAGAGCTGGGTTATGCCGCACAGCATCGCCAGCGTTGAGCAGTTCGTCACGTCCTACCGGGCGCAGCGATGGCAGTCCGCTGGCGAGCATGACTTCAAGAACCGGCTGATCACCGAAACTGCGGACACGTTCCTCACCGCACTGGCAGACCGCGCCGACCAGCCCAAAAGACGATAACCCCCGGAACTCCCGAGCCGCAACTGTGCGAGGCCCCCGTCGCACGATGGAGAACCATGACCGTGGGTGATCACTCGCGTCGGAACACCAAGAGCCGCTCCGTCAACTCGACGGCGTGCCGGTCGGTCGTCGACTGCCATCGGTTGCCACGCAGTCGAAGCGTCACATCGTCTTCCACGGAGAAACCCGTGTTCTCGGCCAACTCCCCGATCAGCGTCGGGGTGTCGATGTACACCCCGTACGGTGCGCTGTCACCGATCAACCATACACACGTCGAACCTGGATCGAGCGCCATCGCCAGGTTGGTGAGGATGTCAGCCATTCCGACGAAGTACGCGGGGACGACCTGGTCGTACTGCTTGCCCCGCGGGCGGGCGCGTCGCCGGGTATATAGGATCTCGGTCAGCTCGAGGATCTTCGCGCCGACCGCCCCCATGGCCTGGAGTCGAGTTCGCGCGCGTTCTCTGGCCGGTACTGTGGACTGCTGCGTAGTTGCCGTCAACATGTCGTTACGTACCACCGAGACCAGCTGGGCCCACGATGTCACGTCGCCCCAAAAGTAAAGCTCAAGGCGGGTAGCGTCGGCGTAGTCGAAGTTGTTCAGGTATGGCGGTGACGCCACGCACGCCTGCCCCAGTCGGCCATCCAACTGCCAGACGTCCGCGTCACGAGCATCCCCGCACAGGACGGACCAGTACGGCGACCGCTCCCAGTCCACGGACCGCAAGTCCTCGGCCATCAGCGATACCCGGGACCGGAACCGGGCCAGCGGATCGGTGTGCTTCGGGCGTCGCGGCACCCCCGGCCGTTGGTAGGGCCAGCCGACCTTCACCTGCGCGACATCACGCAGCGTCGCCAGCAGTGCCCACTTCAGGTAGGGGCCGGAAGACGTGGTTTCCCGGGAACGCACCGCTGTTCGCAGACCTACCAGCTGGTGCAGCGTCAGGACGTCGAAGCTGCGTCGTACAAGTTCGGGCTCCATGGCGGCGGCGGCACCCATAGCCTCTGCACTCGGAGCAGCCTGGGCCGCCAGGGAGGCGACCAACTCGTCCGCGTCTGACAGCAGGTCGGTCGCATCTCCCCGCTCTGACAGCTTCAGCCGTGCCAGGTCGACGACCAGCGGATGGGCCTCCAAGCCTACGAACGCCAGCCCGCGGCGGCGGGCAGCGGTGCCGGTAACTCCGGACCCGGTGAAACAGTCAATCACCGTCCCGGTCCGCAGCCCGATGCGTTCGAGCAACAGCTCGACGTAATCCGAGGCGAACCCGGCCGGGTAGCGGAACCACCGGTCGAACGCCTCCGAACTACTGGTGCCATGTCGACGACCCCGACCTGATCCAGGTTCGCGCGGCCACGCCTGTTCACGCATACCGCGCTCGACCGTGGGCAAACGGCTACTCGGAAGATTCAGCGTCACAGAGCTATTGCACCACGGCGTCCCCTCCCGGCCCATGCCGACACGCCCGACGTGTATCGCGCCGTCCTGCTGGCCTCCGCACGGTCCTGCTGGTCCGGCGACGGTGTGGACGGCTGGCCGGGCGGGGCGCCGTTCGATCGGGTGGTCGCGACCGTCGGCCGGGATGAACAGCACTCCCTCGTGGTCCGGCGTACCGGGAGGCACATGGTCCGAGTCGTCGGTCCTGGGGGCCCTGAACAACGACCCCGCCCTCGGTCTTGTAGAAGGCCGGGCAGGGTCCGTTGTCGCAGCTGGAGACGATCAGGCTCAGAGTCGCGGTGCACATCCTGGATAGCTGGGCATGGGCATGACTCAACCATCATCGTGGCGGGTTCCCTCCTATCGGTTGATCCAGGCGGAGGGGTCACCGCTCCCCATCTCCGAGACCGGCGTCGCTGCTGCGAACAGCTCATCGAACCGGGCCCGGTACGCGGTCACCGACTCCTCGTCCGTCAGTCGCACCTCGTCGTTCTCCAGCTCGATCGTCACTTGCGAGTCCCACCCACCCACGTAGAGGTTGGAACTCGAGAAGCTGCCCATTGGCGCCGCGTCGTCGGCGAGGACTCGCACCGACACGGCCGGCAACCGGTCCAGGTCCCGCAGCCTGTCCAGCTGCGCCGCCATCGATACCTGGCCCTCTGGGTCCGGGTTCCACACCAGCGCCCGCCGAGTCAGCACGAACTGGAAGCCCCGGCCGACGTCGTAGAGCACCTCCTGACGGCGCATCCGCGCGGC
>JBGSWT010000865.1:0-3360 GCA_041751815.1 Pseudonocardiaceae bacterium | reverse complement strand
GGAAGGTGTAGTCGGTCCCGTACTTCTGGTACGGCGTGTGATACATCGGTTCCCAGGACAGTTCCTGGATCTTCTGGTGAGCCTTTGCCACGCTCTGGCGACTCATGGTCACACTCCTCACCCGTGTACTCGGGTCGGCTGGGGCGCTAGCCGTCAGCGTCGATCATTTGCTCGAGTTTGTTGCCTTCTGTGGGCCGTTGTCGGGTAGTTGTCGCGCACTGCTTGTGTCCGGCATCACACCTCACGCCGGACCGGCCGGTGGTCTCAACATGAGACAAACAAAGATCAATAATATCGAGTTCCTTCCGACGTTTGCCCTGATCAGGCGCCGAGATCGGTCATGGACGCTCGCCGAGCACGGCCGCCCTCAAATCGGCCAGTTGCTGGCTGATGTCCTGCCTGGTGTGCTCGGACCGTTCCGGGCCGGGCTCGATACCGAGCGCTCGCAGCAGCTCGGCTGCCGGCCGTGCTGGATCCCCCGCCTCGCCGAGGACGGGGTGCAGGCCCTTCGCAGCCAGATGATGAAACACCACGTTGACGACGCTCCACGGGTTGAACGTCTCGGCTGCGGACGGCTCGGGCTCACTCATGGAGGTCGCCTCATCTCCGTGACCCCCTCACGCTGCCGCCCACCCGCACGTGCTTTTCATCACACACCCTTGCGCGCACGCAGAGAGTCTCAACCTGAGACATGCCCGTTTGCGCACTACATGCTGAGTCGTCCGGCGGTAGGATCGTGGCGAGTTGCCGACGGCGGCATCGCACCGCCACCGCGGATCACCGGGGTTCCGAAGGGGCGACTTGTGGTCGAAGCGCACCCGCTAGGCGGTCGACGGGGAACCGCAACCAGCGACCCGTCGGGGGCTAGCCCGCTGCTGGCTAGTGCCCGGGAACATTTCCTGACTGCAGAGCCGGTGAAGCCCGGTGTCGTGCGCGACAGCATCATGGCGTCCTGGACCCGGTCCCGGCACTGGAAGGTGCCCGCGGATCATTTCGACCTGCCGTACGACCCCAATCCGAACCGGGACACCCAGCTCACGTACAGCGCCAATAACGTCATCGGTGACCTCGCGGACCAGCTCGCCGGCGAACCGGTCTGCATCGTTCTGACCGACGCTCAGGGGGTCGTGTTAGACAGGCGCACCGGCGACTCCGCCCTCCGCGCACATCTGGATCGGGTCAAGCTCGACATCGGGTTCAGCTACTCCGAGCAACACGTCGGAACGAACGGGATCGGCACCGCACTGGAGGGACGCGGCCCGGCCCAGGTCTTCGGGCACGAGCACTACGTCGAGCACCTTGAGGACCTGGCCTGCGCCGGTGCACCCGTCTACCATCCGGTGACCGGCAAGCTGGTCGGCATCATCGATCTCACCTGCTGGCGAGCGGACGCGAGCCCCATGATGGTGGCCGCCGCCACGACGGCCGCCAAGCGGATCGAAGAAGCTCTGCTCGAACACTCTGGCCGCCACGAGCTGGCCTTACTGCACGACTACCTCATGACGTGCCGGCGCGGCCACGGTGCCGTGCTGGCGATCAGCAACGACATGCTGATGATGAACGACCGGGCCCGCGAGATCCTCGATCCCGGAGATCAGCCGATCCTTGTCGCGCAGGCCACCGAGGCGCTGAGTGGCGGTGGCCGGCAGCTGCTGATCCTCGATCTGCCCAGCGGTGCCACGGCGCGGGTGCTGTGCAAGCCCAGCTGGGAGGACCGCTCGGTCACCGGCGGCATCGTGCAGGTCCAGCTGACCCAGCCGATCGCCGCCGGTGACGGTCACGAGGTCAAGCAACCTGCGGTGACCCTGCCAGCGGCAGTGGGTTCCGGGGCACTGTGGACCAAGTGCTGCCGGGATGTCGACCGGCATTTCCACGCCGGGGAGTGGCTGGTGCTGGAGGGCGAGCCTGGCGTGGGCAAGCTGACGATCGCCCGCGGCACGCACCAGCTCCGCTCGCCGGCCCGGCATGTGCAGGTGCTCGACGGCATCGAGGTGGCCGAGGGAAGCGACTCCGCGCGGTGGGTGGACCAGGTTGCGGAGGAGCTCGACGGCGGCACTGCGACGATCATTCTGACCCATATCGACCAGCTGCCCGGCGAGACCCTGCGGGCGTTGCATGACGTGCTCGAGCCGCATCGCGAATCGACCGACATCAACCGGCCATGGGTGGTGGTGACCCGCGGCAACCAACCTCCGGACGACGACGGTGATCTCGCCCGGTTGCTTCGCTGCTTTCCCCGGTCGCTGCAGATTCCGCCGTTGCGCCACCACATCGAAGATCTGCGCGAGCTCGTGCCGTTCATGATCTCCCGGCTGACCAAGGGTGGCGCACTGTCCTGCTCGGCCGAGGCGATGCGCGTGCTGATGCGCAACCGGTGGGTGGGGAACATCGCGCAGCTCTACCAGGCCATGCGCAAGATCGTCGCGAACCGCCGGACGGGCGTGATCACGGTGGCCGACCTACCGCCGGAATGCCGGGCGAGCACGCGGCGGGTACTCACCACACTCGAGGCGATCGAGTGCGATGCGCTCGTGCAGGCCCTGCTCAACGTCAACGGCAACAGGGTCCGCGCCGCCCAGCAGCTCGGCATGTCCCGCGCCACGATCTACCGCAAGATCCGCGAGTACGGCATCAGGGTGCCGCTCGTACCCGAGCCCCCGACCCGAACCTGAACCGCGTGCTAGGAAGTGGTGGCGGGCGTCAGCTCGGCCATCTGCCCCCACCCGCTACCAGGCACCTCGACGTTGATGATCTCCGGCTTCTTCACGATCACTTCGGGAACCCACGCTATGAAGTTCTTGAAGTGACCGGAGTTGACGTGCACTTCGCCTGCCGCGGCGTCCGTGAATGCCTCGACCACGACGAACTGGTGGGGAGTGTCGACGCTCCTCGACCATTCGAAGAAGATGTTGCCGTCCTCTCCCCGGGTGGCCTGGGTGAACTCGTCGACGAGCGAGGGCCACTCGTCGGCCTTGTCGGGACGAATCGTGAACTTGACGACGATGAAGATCACCGAGGACTCCTCTGCCTTCCGAACGTCCTAGCACGCGCGGGTCATGTCTATCCGGCAATACAACTGGCGTCTAGCGTCGAAGCCATGCCGCACCGAGCGTTAGATTGACGACCTGTGGATGAGGGACCACAGAATTGGGGTACGCCGCTCTACGAGCGGGTGCTGCACCTGGCAGGCGTCGGCCGGGCAACCTCGTTGCTCGACGTGGGATGCGGAGCCGGGCTGCTGTGCCGGAACGCCGCGGACCGTGGCGCGCAGGTCACCGGGATCGACCAGGACGCGAGGCAGATCGAGCAGGCTGCCGCGCTGGTGCCCGAGGGTGCCTTCGAGGTCGGTGACATCCTGGC
>JBGSWT010000864.1:0-1739 GCA_041751815.1 Pseudonocardiaceae bacterium | reverse complement strand
GGTGCGCCGGATCGGCCCACGCCGAGCGCGGCACCCGCGGCGGTGCGACAGCAGCGCTGGCCAACCCAGCGAGCACCGCGATCAGCGCGGCGAGCTCCTCATCCGACGGCTCACCCCGCACCATATGGATAACTCGTGAGTGGCATTGCGTGCCATAACACTGTTTTGCCATAACACTGTTTCCCACTCACAAGGGGATGTTTCCGTGCTTCTTGGGGGGGAGGGTCTGGCGCTTGTCCTTGAGCATCCGTAGTGCGCGGGCCACGTAGGAACGGGTGTGGGAGGGCGGGATCACCGAGTCGACGTAGCCACGGTCGGCCGCGACGTAGGGGTTGAGCAGGGTGTCCTCGTACTCCTGTTGCCGCCGAGCCCGCAGCGCCTCGACGTCAGCGCTGCCCTCGTCGGCGGCTTTGGCGAGTTCCTTGCGGTACACGATGTTCGCCGCACCGGAAGCGCCCATCACGGCAATCTGAGCCGACGGCCAGGCCAGGTTGATGTCCGCGCCGAGGTGTTTGGAGCCCATCACGTCATAGGCGCCGCCGTAAGCCTTGCGAGTGATCACCGTGACCTTGGGCACGGTCGCCTCGGCGTAGGCGTAGATCAGTTTGGCGCCGCGCCGGATGATGCCGTTCCACTCCTGGGCAGTGCCGGGCAGGAAGCCGGGCACATCGACGAAGGTGAGCACCGGCACGTTGAACGCATCGCAGGTCCGCACGAACCGGGCGGCCTTCTCGGCGGCGTCGATGTCCAGGCAGCCCGCCAGCTGGGTGGGCTGGTTGGCCACGATCCCGGCGCTGCGGCCCTCCACGCGGCCGAATCCGACGACGATATTCGGCGCGAACAGCTCGTGCACCTCCAGGAACTCACCGTCGTCGACAACCCGGATGATCACCTCGTGGATGTCGTAGGGCGCTTTGGCCGAGTCCGGGATCAACGTGTCGAGCTCCCGGTCGGCGTCGGTGATGGTGTCGGCCACCGGGCCGTGGGACAGGTCTGCAGCGTCGAATACCGGCGGCTCGGAGAGGTTGTTCGACGGCAGGAACGACAGCAGTTCCTTGACGTAGGACAGCGCGTCTTCCTCGTCGGTGCCGAGGTAGTGCGCGTTGCCCGACTTGGTGTTGTGCGTCCGTCCCCCGCCCAGCTCCTCGAAGCCGACCTCCTCCCCGGTCACGGTCTTGATCACATCCGGTCCGGTGATGAACATGTGGGATGTCTGGTCGACCATCACTGTGAAGTCGGTCAGTGCAGGGGAGTAGACGTGCCCGCCCGCGCACGGTCCCATGATCAGCGAGATCTGCGGGATCACGCCGGATGCGTGCGCGTTGCGCAGGAAGATCTCGCCGTAGAGACCCAGCGAGACCACGCCTTCCTGGATCCGGGCGCCGCCGCCCTCGTTGATCCCGACAATCGGGCAGCCGGTCCGCATCGCCAGGTCCATCACTTTGACGATCTTCTCGCCGTACACTTCGCCGAGGCTGCCGCCGAAGATGGTGGCGTCCTGGCTGAACACACACACCGGACGCCCGTCGACGGTGCCGTAGCCGGTGACCACACCGTCGCCGTATGGCCGGTTGGTGTCCTGGCCGAAGTTGGTGCATCGGTGCCGAGCCAGCTCGTCGAGCTCGATGAACGATCCAAAATCCAGCAGCAGGTCGATCCGCTCTCGAGCGGTCTTGCGTCCCCGGGCGTGCTGGCGTGCCACGGCGCGGGCCGATCCCGCGTGCACCGCCTCGTCGTCG
>JBGSWT010000863.1:0-1891 GCA_041751815.1 Pseudonocardiaceae bacterium | reverse complement strand
ACACCCAGTGCGGCGGCCCGATACATCGCACCGGTGTCCAGGTACCGGGCGCCCAGCGACGCCGCCAACCGGCGGGCCACGGTGGACTTCCCGGTACCGGCCGGCCCGTCCACCGCCACCACGCCGCGCAACCCATCGCCTTGCTGCACCCGACCGACCTCCCGGCTCGCTGGCTCCATTCTGCCCGCCGCAACCTATGGCGGCGCCAGCGCTACCGTCCGACCGCGCGGTTGAGAGCGCCTACTTCGGGGCGGGACAGCACCCGAACCGTTCCGGGACGCTGTTCCCCGAGGCGGACGTCGGCGATCGCGGTGCGCACCAGGCGCTGCACCGGATGTCCGACCTCAGCGAGCAGCCGGCGCACGATGTGCTTGCGCCCCTCGTGCAGCACCACCTCGACCAATGCCTTACCCGGCAGGGATTGCACGACCCGGAATCCGTCCACCGCCACCGGTCCATCGTCGAACTCCACACCGGCGCGCAGGGTTCGGCCCACTGTCCGAGACACCGGACCGGGCACCTCAGCCAAGTAAGTCTTGAGTACCTGGTAGGAGGGGTGCATCAGCCGATGCGCGAGCTCCCCGTCATTGGTGAGCAGCAGCAGACCCTCAGTGTCCGCGTCGAGGCGGCCGACGTGGAAAAGGCGCTGCGCCCGGTCGGCCACGTAATCACCCACGCAGGGCCGGCCGCGGTCATCGGACATCGTCGAGTGCACGCCGCGGGGCTTGTTCAGCGCCAGATGCTCCACGTCGGAGCGCAGCTCCAGTCGCATACCGTCGACATGGATGACAGCCTGCTCGGGGTCAACCCGCACCCCCATCTCGCGCACCACGGCCCCATCGACCTGCACCCGACCCCGGGCGATCATCTCCTCGGCGGCACGCCGGGAGGCCACCCCGGCTTGGGCGAGCACCTTGTGCAGTCTTGGCAGCGACTGCGACTCCACCTCAGGACGGGACATCATCGATAGTGTCGATGTCGGGCAGCAGCGGCGCGATCGGGGGTAGGTCGTCCAACGACGACAACCCGAGCCGCTCCAGGAACAGCTCCGTCGTGCAGTACAGCGAGCCGTGCGTCTCCGGGTCGGCCCCGATTTCCGCCACCAGACCGCGGGCCAGCAGGGTGCGCATCACCCCGTCGACATTCACCCCACGCACCGCGGCGACCCGGGAGCGGGTGATCGGCTGGCGGTAGGCCACCACGGCCAGCGTTTCCAGGGCGGCCCGAGTGAGCTTGGCACGGTGACCATCCAGCAACAACCGTTCCACGAATCCTGCATACACATCCCGGGTGTGCAACCGCCATCCCTGCGCCACGTGACGCAAGTCGATACCGCGGCCGGCGGCGGCGTAACCGTCGCGCAGCCGATGCAACGCTTCCACCACCCGCTGTACCGGCTGATCCAGTGCGCTGGCTAACACGTCCTCGCCCGCCGGGGAGTCGACCACCAGCAGCAGTGCTTCCAGGGCGGCGTCGAACTCGCCGTCGCTGGACAGCCGGGGCAGGTCTCCAGCTTCAGATGTCTCAGACCCAGGTACGTCTGACCCGGATACATCAGCCCCGGCGCAGATCACGCTGGGTGCGGATTCACTCACCGATAATCCTCATCCTCGTCTGAATCCAACGATGCCGCGGTGGCCTGCTCGGAGCCACCCGTCCACCGGATGTGCAAGTCCCCCAGTGGGTCGATCTGGTCGAAAACCACCACCGCGGCACGGTACAGATCCAGCAACGCCAGGAAGCGGGCGACCACCTCTCCAGTGTGCACACAGTCCGCGACCAGGCTGCGGAAGCTCGCCTGGCCGTCGCGGGCGAGCCGGCTACGCAGCAGGGCAGCGTGCTCATGCACCGAAACCCGGGGCGCGTGCAGATGCTCCAGCGACACCGTGGG
>JBGSWT010000862.1:0-1528 GCA_041751815.1 Pseudonocardiaceae bacterium | reverse complement strand
CAGGATCGGGCTGGCCGTCGTCGGGCTGCTGGTCTGCACCGTGCTGGTAGGGCTCATCCCGCTGACGGTGCGCGAGGCCCGCCGTCGGTGGCGGTTACACCAGGTCGGCGTCGGCGGACCGGACGCGGTCTCAGCCGCGTGGGAAGAGGTGTTGGCTGAGTCCGCTGACCGTGGCGTGGTGGCGCCGGTGGGCGAGACCGTGCGGATGACAGCCCGGCGACTGGTCGACGAGCACACCCTGGACGAACCCGGACAAGCCGGGTTGCAGACCTTGGTTGGTGCGGTGGAGCGGACCTGGTACGGCAGTACCTCTCCCCGATCCAGCCACACCCAGGTCGCCGATCGTGAACTCTGCGGCGCCCTGGACGCC
This sequence comes from Pseudonocardiaceae bacterium, assembly GCA_041751815.1. GTDB lineage: Bacteria > Actinomycetota > Actinomycetes > Mycobacteriales > Pseudonocardiaceae. The sequence continues at coordinate 1,158 of JBGSWT010000862.1, read as the reverse complement.
GTGCGCTCCAGCTTGGCGCGGTGCGCCCCACCAACCCGGATGACCCGGCTACTTCCGCGCTCGGTGCTGCCCCGCAAGCGCTGAGCGCAGGACCTTAATGGTCCTCGAAACGGCTGCGGAACCGCTGCTCCATCCGTTGAGCCAGGGTGCCTCGGCCTTGCCCGGCGGCGGACCGATCAGGTGACGCTCCGCCTCGGCCGTCCCCGGCACCACGGCGGGAGAAGATCGCGACAACGGCACCGGCAAACATCACCAGGAAGCCCAGAACGCTGATCACCGGAATGCCCACCGGACGGACCGGGAGCATGACACCGGCGACGAGCAGCAGCAAGCCCAGCACGAAAATCGCGATGCCCTGGATCCGCCGGCGATGGTACCGGTTGCGCATCCGGGCACCCCGGACGTTCGACGCGAACTTGGGGTCCTCTGCATAGAGCGCGCGCTCGATCTGGTCGAGCAGACGCTGCTCGTGCTCGGAGAGTGGCATCGCTCCTCCTCCGGCACTCCGATTTTCGACGGCGGACGATGCTAGCCAGTCTGACGGTAGTACCTGGGGTTGCCGGGCGCCCACCGTGGGCTCCTACTGTCGAGGATACGAGTCCGCGGCGGCATGGACTAGCCGATCTGGTTACTCGTTTCAGGCAACGACCGGCTATCACCCTGACCGGACCGCTCCGGGGCGTCCAACAGAGTCCCCAGACGCACGGCTGCGCTGCCGAACTTAGACCGCGCGGCGTCCGCAGCCCGTTCGGCGTCCGGCCAGTTCGCGTTGTCACCGTCGAGGGTGAGCTGCCCACCCGCAGCCCCCCTGACCAGCTGTTCCACCCGTACCCCCAGCAGTCGAACCGCCGCCCCGGGCGGCAGGTGGCTCTCCAACAGCTCAGCGGCCACCCCGAACACCTCCTGCACCGAGTCGGTCGGGCCCGCCAGGGTTCGAGAGCGGCTGATGGTGGTGAAGTCGGGGTACCGGACCTTCAGCGCAATCGTCCGCCCGCACAGGGCGCGGCCACGCAGCGCGGCCGTGGTGCGCTCGGCCAGCCGCAGTAGCTCGCGGCGCAGCACCGTCCGGTCGGCCACGTCGTGCGAGAACGTCTGCTCCGCACCTACCGACTTCTCCGGTGCATCTGGTACCACCGGTCGTTCGTCGCGGCCGTTGGC
>JBGSWT010000861.1:0-7556 GCA_041751815.1 Pseudonocardiaceae bacterium | reverse complement strand
TGCACATGCAGCGTGGCATCCGCTTCAGCTTCATCGTGCTGATCAGTGCGCGCGGCGGGAGTGCACGCCGGCGCGCGGCGGCTGCCACGCCGGGATCATGCAGACAGCAGGCGTTGGAAGAACTCACGATAACGCTGGAAGCTCACCCGCAGCTCCTCGGTCGACGTCGTCTCGCTCGGGTGCCCGCTTCCGACGTTCATGCGGATCTCATCCAATGTCCGGTCGATCAGCACGCCGGCCTCGTGCACCGCCCGCTGCGGATCGTCGACGAAAGTTCCCTGCACCCGCTGCCATTCGTCGCGTAGACCGGCCACGTCGTGGATCAATCCCACCTGCTGCGCGCTGTCATCGCGGGCAGTGTCGTCGGATGCGGTAGTCGCCGGTTGTTCGACGTGGGCGGGTGCGCCGGTGGGGACCACCGGCTCCCTTTGTGCGACACCAGCGGGGCGCTCCGGATCTGGGCCACCCGGATGACCGGTCTGCATCTCCACCGGCTCCGCACTGTCGAGGAAGCGGCGCACCCGCCCACCCGGACCCTGCGGCCGCTTGTCCTCCTCGTGGTGCTCCTGCGGCGTGTTCATCCTGAAGCCTCCGTTGGTACCTATCTCGACGTGTCTTGGCGGCCATGCACGAGCTCGTCGAACAGCGCCCGGTAGTGAACGAACGCCTGTCGCAGTTCCTCGGTGTCGGACGAGTCCGAACCATGATGAGCCTGCCGGGCGGCATGCGCGGCGCGGTACTGCTCCACGACGTGCGGATGGTCCGCGGCGACGAGCTCGGCCCGCTCATCGAAGTCCTCCACGGGGTAGCCACGCTCGTGCATGACGTCTGTGACCAGGCGATCAGCCTCGTCCAGCGCAGGCCCGGGGCGGTCGACGAACTCAGACTGCACGGCTTCCCAGCGTCGGGTGTAGCGGTCGCGGGCCGCGGGCTCCAGCTGGCGGATGTTGAGCTGGTCGCGCCGATCGGCAACCTCACCTAGGTGCTGCGTTGCGTCCCGCTCACTGCCGCGCGCCTGCACCTCGCGTTCGTACTCGGGTCCGAATCGTTCCTGCAGGCTGGCGCGCCGACGCCGGCGGGCATCCAATACCGCGAAGAGCACGACCGCTGCCAGCACGACGACCCCGATGATGATCACGATGACGACGGTGTTCATGGCGAACCCTCCACACCCGTTTGAGTGACCCATTTGTTACATACCCGGCTTGCGGGACGATCACCACACGAGGCACCCATTCGGCGTAAGCGCGATTCAGAGATGTAGGCGCGCAAAGAGCAGGGCCTCGGAGAGGATGGCGCGGCGCTCCGGGCGGGTACGGGCCCGCCGGGTGCTGACCTCAAGCACGACGGTGCCGGTGAATCCACGGTCCACCAGTGCCCGGCACACCTCCGCGCAAGGCTGGCTGCCCCGGCCGGGCACCAGGTGTTCGTCGCGGGGGGCACCGCTGCCGTCAGCGAGATGCAGGTGCGCCAGCTGTGACCCCATCCGTTGCGCCATCGCCACCGCGTCGGCTCTGGCCGTGGCGGTATGCGACAGGTCCAGCGTGTAGTGCGAGTATCCGAAATCCGTCGGGTCCGGTGACGGGGCGTAGCTGGACACCTCGAACCCGCCACGACGCACCGGAAACATGTTCTCCACCGCGATCGTGACCCCGGACGAGGCCTCCAGCGCGGAGATCTGCTGGGCGAATCCGCTGGCGTAGTGCCGCTGCCAACGAAACGGGGGGTGCACCACCACGACGCCGGCTCCCAACTCGATGGCCGCCTGCACGGTGTGGTCCAGCCGAGTCGCCGGATCTGCCGCCCACACCCGCTGGGTGATCAGTAAGCAGGGGGCGTGCAGGGCAAGCACCGGCATCCGATGGCGGGCCCCTAACGTCGCGAGGGCGGGGACATCCTGGCTGACCGGATCACCCCAAACCATCACCTCGACGCCGTCGTAGCCGAGCTCGGCGGCCAGCTGGAAGGCCACGGCGACGGATTCGGGCCACACCGAGGCGGTGGACAGAGCCACCCGGATCGGGCCTGCCGCGGACACCGCCTATCGGCCACCGACAAGCAGCAACGCAGCCGGGGACACGGTGACGAACAAGCCGACAAGCACCGCAATCACCGTCGTCTGCAGGTCATCGGCACGCCGTACCCGGCGGACCACCCACACCAGCCCGGTGATCACGACCAGCGCCACAATCAGCGCCACCACCGGCATCCGCTGCCAGAGCCACTCACAGATCAGCCACAGCGCCGCGCCGCCGACAATGCCGATCCCGATCTGGGCCACCATCACGGCCCACTCCCGCACCGCGGAGCCGTACTCGGGCTCGTCACTGTGGCGCTCGTCGCTGGGTGGTTCATCACTGTGGTGCTCGTCACTGTGGTGCTCGTCACTGTGGCGCTCGTCACTGGGTGGTTCGTCACGGTGGGGTTCGTCGACCCGCCTGCCGTTCGCCTTCTGTTCGGGGATGGCACGGGTGGCGCTACCCAAGCCGGCGGGGGGTTCTCCACCACTGGCAAAGCGACCCGACCAGCGAGTGGGAGTCGCCAGCGCCGGTTCCACACGGGGGAACTGGACGGTGCTCGGATCGTCGGACAGCGCCGTCGCGGCGAGTGGCCGGCGCCCGGTCACCACCGACGGTCGGCCCACCGCTGAGGTCCCTACGGCAGGGGTCCCACCAGGTGGGGTCCGCACCGGAGTCCGTACGGCTGGGGTCCGCACAGGTGGGGTCCGCACGGCCGGTGTTTCCACGGCGGGTGCCCACTGTCCGGTACCGCGACCATTGAGAGACGACAGGGACGAATAATGCTGAGACGTTCCATGACGACTAGCTGGGGCGGCAACAGGCGGCGCGACGCTGCCAAACTCTGTTCGGGCGGTCCGGCTCGGCTCGATGGCGGGCTGTGCAGCGGTGTTCGCACCAGTGCCGGTGTCGTCCGCAGCTCGGCGGCGACGCCGCCCGGTAGTCGGGGCCGGCTCGCCATAGCGAGCCACGAGTTCAGCCACGCTGAACTGGGCCCGCTCTTCAGGCTCGCTGCTGCGCCTCATCGTCTCTCACCGTGCCCCCCGAGCCGCCGTTTCGTCCAGTACGTCGAGGTGGGCGGCGCCCCGGCTGCGCCGTCCGGTCGATTTCGTCCAACCAGTCCAGGCTTCGCAGGATCACACCCTCCCGCAATGCCCACGGGCATAGCGCTAACTCATCGATGTCCAGAGCGCGCATCGCGGCCTGGGCCACCAAGGCGCCGGCGACGAGCTGATGGGATCGGCTAGCACTGACTCCCTCCAGTTGCGCCAGGTCGTCAGAGCTCATCCGGGAGATGAACGCGATCAGCTGACGCAGACCGGCGTCGGTCAGCGTACGGCGGACCCGCAGGCCGGCTGACGATGGGGCGGCGCCGGTGAGCCGGGCCAGCGACCGGATGGTCTTCGACGTGCCCACCACCCGGTCCGGAGTGTCGACCTTGCGCAGCTTGTGGGCTGGGCCCTCCAGCTGCTCGACGATGAACTCTCGCAGGTTTGCCAACTCGCGACGGCGGGGCGGATCGTGCGCCAGCCAGGACCGGGTGAGCCGACCGGCACCCAGCGGCAGTGACACCGCCACGTCCGGCTCTTCGTCGATACCGCTGGCGATCTCCAGGGACCCGCCGCCGATGTCCACCATGAGCAGCCGACCAGCCGACCAGCCGCACCACCGGCGGACCGCGAGGAAGGTGAGGATGGCCTCCTCCTTGCCGGCGAGCGCCTCGAGTTCGACGCCGGTTTCGGCGTGCACCCGGGTGAGCACCGCACTGGCGTTGGAGGCATCACGCACCGCAGAGGTGGCGAAGGCCATCAGGTCCTCACAGCCCATCGCGGACGCCGAGTCGGCGGCCGCACGCACGGTGCGGACCAATTGATCGGCGCCCTCTTGGGTGATCATCCCACCGGCGTCCATGTGCTCGGCCAGCCGCAGCACCGACTTCTCCGAAATCATCGGCATCGGATGCGCGCCACGGTGTGCATCCACCACGAGCAGGTGGACGGTATTGGAACCCACATCGAGCACGCCGAGCCGCACGGCAGGTCAGACTACCTGTCCCAGATGTATTCGTCCCAAATGTCAGGAGTCGTACTTGTAACCCAGCCCGCGGACGGTCACCAGGTGCTGGGGTGACGAGGGATCCCGCTCGATCTTGGAGCGCAACCGCTTGACGTGCACGTCGAGGGTCTTGGTGTCGCCCACGTAGTCGGCTCCCCACACCCGGTCGATGAGCTGGCCACGGGTCAGCACCCGGCCCACGTTGCGCAGCAGGTACTCCAGCAGGTCGAACTCCTTGAGCGGCAACCCGATCTCCTGCCCGGCGACGGTGACGGTGTGCCGCTCGACGTCCATCCGCACCGGACCCGCCTCGAGAACCGAAGGGCCGAGGGCAGCGTCGCCGTCGACATCTCCGCCGCGGCGCAACACCGCGCGGATCCGGGCGATGAGTTCGCGGGCCGAATAGGGCTTGGTGATGTAGTCGTCAGCGCCGAGCTCCAGACCGACCACCTTGTCGATTTCGCTGTCCCGGGCGGTGACCATGATCACCGGAACGGCGGAGCGGGCCCGCAGTTGCTTGCAGACGTCGGTCCCGCTCATCCCGGGAAGCATCAGGTCGAGCAGCACGATGTCGGCCCCGTTGCGGTCGAACTCCTCCAACGCCGCGGAGCCGGTGGTGGCCACCGCTGTCGAGAAGCCCTCCTTTCGTAGCAGGAAGGCCAGCGGGTCTGCGAAGGATTCCTCATCTTCAACGATCAGCACCCTGGTCACAGCGATCCTCCCACGTGTTCGGGTGTCGACGGCGTGTGCGCTGCGCGGTCCGGACTCTCCGGATGCGCGGGCACTCGCAGGGTGAAAGTGGAGCCGGTGCCGGGCTTGCTCCACAGCTGCACGCCACCACCGTGGTTGGCGGCGACGTGCTTGACGATCGCCAGCCCCAGCCCGGTCCCCCCGGTAGCCCGGCTGCGCGCCTGGTCGACCCGGAAGAACCGCTCGAACACCCGTTCCTGATACTCGGGGGCAATGCCGAGGCCGCGATCGGTGACGGCGATCTCCACGAAACCATCCGCTAGGCGCCTGCTGACCGAGACCGGGCTGCCCGGCGGCGAGTAACACACCGCGTTGTCGACGAGATTGGACAGCGCGGTGACCAGCAGCGTCGCGTCACCGTCGAGCAACAGCCCGCTCGGCGGGTCGACGGTGATCCTGATGTCGGCTGATTCGGCGACCAACCGGCAGCGATCCAGTGCCTCCCGCACCACCTCGTCGACCTCGACAGTGGCCAACTCGGGGAGCCGCTCGGCGCCCTGCAACCGCGACAGCGCGATCAGTTCGGTGACCAGGGCACCTAATCGAGTGGCCTCTTTAACGATCTTGGTGCAGAACCGGCGCACCTCGTGCGGGTCGTCGGCGGCCTTCAGCACCGCCTCGGCCAACAGCGCCACCGCCCCGACCGGGGTCTTCAACTCGTGGCTGACATTGGCCACGAAATCCCGGCGGGTCGCTTCCAGCCGGACCGCATCCGATTCGTCTGATGCGTCGATGACGGTGAACCCATCGCCCAGCGGTCGAACTTCGCCGAGTACCGCGGTGGGCCCCCGTCCGGATCGGGCCCCCCGGTCCAGCGGGGAGAGATCGACCTGGACCACCTCGCCGGTCGCACGCACATGGTCGGCGGCCTTGCCCGCGCGATCGTCCGGGCGCGGCCCGCGGACCAGGCCCAGTTCGACCGCGGCAGCGTTGGCCAGTACTACGTCGCCGAACCTGTTCAGCAGCACCACTCCGTTGTGCGAGGAAAGCACGACACGCTGGACAAGGTCGGCGGCGGTCGCACCGTCCGAGGACCGTGGCGGCGCCGCTGTCTCGGCGCGGCGACCGATCAGGAACCCGACGACCAGCCCGGCCATCAGCACACCGATCGCGGTGAGCACGACCGCTGCGAGTGTCACGTAGCAATCGTATGCACTGAACCCGGTGAAAGTCCTAGGCCTGGAGCACTGCCTGTGACGGATCGGCGGGTTACACGGCAAACTTTCCCGCGCCGTTCACCGTAGGTTCACCCCCTTGGCGGGGGTCACCCCTTGGCGCCGACTGCGGCATCCGCCTCGAGGTAGGTGCCGCCGCGAGCGACCGGACGTAGCTGATCATCGAAGTCGTACCGCAGCGGGATGCCGGTCGGGATAGTGATCCCGGCGATGGTCTGGTCGTCGATTCCATCCAGATGTTTCATCAGAGCGCGCAGCGAGTTGCCGTGCGCGACCACGAGCACGGTGCGCCCGACTCGCAGGTCAGCGACGATGGACGACTCCCAGTACGGCAGCATCCGGGCCACCACGTCGGCCAGACACTCGGTCCTGGGGACGTCGACGCCGGCGTATCGGGGATCGCCGCTCTGGTCGAACTCACCGCCCGGCTCGATCGGTGGTGGCTGGGTAGCGTAGGACCGGCGCCACAGCGCGAATTGCTCGTCGCCGTATTCCGCACGGATCTGGGCCTTGTCCTTGCCCTGCAACGCGCCGTAGTGGCGCTCGTTGAGTCGCCAGTCGCGGCGCACCGGAATCCAGTGCCGGTCGGCGACGTCGAGCGCTAAGCACGCAGTGCTGATCGCGCGGCGCAGCAACGAGGTGTGCAGCACGTCGGGAAGCAGCCCGGCAGCGCGCATCAGTACGCCGGCGTGCGCCGCCTCCCGCTCACCGTGCATCGACAACGGCACGTCCACCCAGCCGGTGAACAGGTTCTTGGCGTTCCACTCGCTCTCGCCGTGGCGGAGCAGGACCAGGGTGCCGAGGCTCATACTCCGCAGCCTGCCAGGTGCCGCGACCACGATCCGCGACGCCCCACCGTCACCAGAGCAGGCCGGATTCGTCCCTATGGCCATCAATTGGTGTTACCGAATAGCCCGAACGGCCGCTGGCCGTGACTGCTAGGTTACGCATACATTAACGCGCAACGACGGTGTTAACGGAACCCCCTGCTGACACCCCACCGTCGTTGCAGGGAACCGCTGGCCGCTCGCTTCCCCCGCCCCCCGGGAAAGGCTGGTCGCATAGCGGTTCCCTGCCTGCATATAGCGGTAAGAGACAGCGCAATCGCCGACTTTGTGCGCTGCATTGTTGTGACACTGAATTTGTCGCACTGGTGTAATCCGGCGCGCTTGTAATCCGGCGCGCTCGACCTCGGCAGCGTAATCCCGACTTTGCGGTAGTGCGCGTTCACAGGTCCATCCATCGGCCGTGGACTCCGGGCGGTCTCCCCCAGCAGATCGGTCATCAAGGCCAACCGGCTCAACATCGGGCGTGACGACCACCGAAGGTGCCTGGCAGCCCGCCCTCGTAGAGGTACCTGGCTTCCTCGGCAACCTCCCGGGTCAGGCATGGCCAGGACGCGGCAACGCCGTTCACGTCGCGGCACGCCCAGCAGCGACCCTGCGGGTCAGGCACATGTGCGTTCAGCGCGCTGCGCCACATGTCCGGCAAGTCCGCCAGGATTGCTGCCATGCCCATGTCTATTTACCTCCCGGAGATCGAGCCACCTTACAACCGG
>JBGSWT010000860.1:0-4864 GCA_041751815.1 Pseudonocardiaceae bacterium | reverse complement strand
AGGCGGAGCCCGACGGGGCCAGCCGGCGTCGGCGCCGACGCGGCCGGCGTGGTCGTGGCCGGGGCAAGAACGGCGAGGACACCGAGGACGGCTCCATCGAGCAAGGCGACAACGGCGACTCCGACGGTGCCGAATCCTCGGATCAGCAGACCGATGAACGCGTGGTCGAGGAGCCTGCCGAGGGCGAGGTCAGGCGTCGCCGTCGCCGCAGACGCCGTCGAGACGGTGGCGACGATGAAGTCGACACCCGCGAGGACGACCCGCCAGACACCGTCGTCCATGTCCGGGAGATCACGGACCGGCCGGCCGAGGACGAGGTGCAAGCCATCCGTGGCTCCACCCGTCTGGAAGCCAAGAGGCAGCGTCGACGGGACGGTCGGGAGGCCGGCAGGCGGCGGGCTCCGATCCTGTCCGAATCGGAGTTCCTCACCCGGCGTGAGGCTGTCGAGCGCACCATGATCGTGCGGGAGAACCCCGAGCGCACCGAGATCGGGGTTCTCGAGGACGACGTCCTAGTGGAGCACTTCGTCACGGCGTCAGGCTCTGGATCACTCGTCGGCAACGTCTATCTCGGCCGGGTGCAGAACGTGCTGCCTTCGATGGAGGCCGCGTTCGTCGACATCGGACGGGGCCGCAATGCGGTGCTCTACGCCGGCGAGGTGGACTGGGACGCCGCCGGGCTCGAGGGCAAGGCACGCCGCATCGAACAAGCCCTGTCCAGCGGCGACAGTGTTCTGGTGCAGGTGACGAAGGACCCGGTGGGGCATAAGGGTGCCCGGCTGACCACCCAGATCAGCTTGCCTGGCCGCTTCCTGGTGTACGTCCCTGGTGGTCGGGCTACCGGCATCAGCCGCAAGCTGCCGGATACCGAGCGCAAGCGCCTCAAGGAGGTGCTCAAGCGGATCGTTCCCGAGGACGCCGGCGTGATCATCCGGACGGCCTCGGAAGGTGTCACCGAGGAGGAACTGGCTCGTGACGTCCGCCGGTTGCAGGCTCAGTGGGAAGTCATCCAGAACCGCTCCGGTGCCTCCGACAACAGTTCAGGCAGTTCCGGGGGGAAGATCAAAGCACCCGAGCTGCTGTACGAAGAGCCCGACCTGCTGGTGAAGGTGGTCCGGGACCTGTTCACCGAGGACTTCCGCGAACTAGTGGTCCAGGGCGACGACGCCTGGGACACCGTTGAGGGTTACGTCAAACATGTGGCTCCGGACTTGATGACCAGAGTGCGCCGGCATACCGGTAACGGCGACGTGTTCGGCGAGTTCCGGATCGACGAGCAGATCACCAAGGCGCTGGACCGCAAGGTGTGGCTGCCTTCCGGTGGCTACCTGATCATCGACCGCACTGAGGCCATGACGGTGGTCGATGTCAACACCGGCAAGTTCACCGGCTCGGGCGGCAATCTTGAGGAGACCGTCACCCGCAACAACCTCGAAGCCGCCGAGGAGATCATCCGCCAGCTCAGGCTGCGGGACATCGGCGGGATCATCGTGATCGACTTCATCGACATGGTGCTCGAGTCGAACCGGGACCTCGTCCTACGTCGGCTGACCGAGTGCCTGGGCCGAGATCGCACCCGTCACCAGGTTGCCGAGGTCACCTCGCTGGGGCTGGTCCAGATGACCAGAAAGAAGGTCGGTACCGGGCTGCTGGAGGCGTATTCCACCACCTGCGAGGCCTGTAAGGGTCGCGGCGTGCTGGTGTCCGCCGAGCCGGTGAACGTCCGAAGCCAGCCGGCTGCTGTTCCGCCGGGGACCAAGGACTCCGGTGGTGGGAACGGCCGTCGCGCCCGGCCTCGCGGGCGTGGCACGGGTGGTGACTCTGTGCCGTCGGAACAGCCGCCTTCAGAACAGCCGCCATCAGAACAGCCGCCATCGGAGCAGCCAACAAGTACCGAGACCAGGCCCGCGGTGGAGATCGCACCGTCGCCTGCCCCGGAGGAGTCGCCAAAACCCACCTCGGAGGCTGCGTCAGAACCCACCTCGGGGTCTGCTGGTAATAGCACCCCAGTGACAGCTCCTTCAGCGACCGATGCTTCCGAGAGTCCTGCGCAGCCTGCAGCGCGCACCGTGACGCGGCGCCGCCGCGCTGCCTCGCGACCTGCCGGGCCACCCGCTCCAGAGCTTCCGGAGGGTGTCGACTCGGCCGTCCCCGCGCTTCGCGCTAATGGACGTGAGGTGAGGACCCCGGTTTGACCGTGCCAGATGGTGGGCCGTACCCTCGTTGTGCGGCCCGCCTGATCGGCGGGCTTAGGTCTGTTCGCTGGTCTACGCACCAGCGTCAGCCGACACAGCTTCAGTCACATCTCGTCCACTCAGTCGAAACAGCAGGAGTTCCCACCCGATGTACGCGATCGTGAAGACCGGCGGCAAGCAGTACAAAGTGGCCGTGGGGGACGTCGTCGAGGTGGAAAAGCTCGAGGGCGAGCCCGGGACCGAGGTCAGCTTTCCCGCGGTGCTACTCGTGGACGGCTCCGAGGTGACCACCGACGCCACTGCGCTTGGCGCCGTCTCGGTCAGTGGCAAGGTTGTCACGCAGGCCAAGGGCCCCAAGATCCGGATCCACAAGTTCAAGAACAAGACCGGCTACCACAAGCGCCAGGGTCACCGCCAGCAGCTGACCCGCGTCGAGGTCACCGGCATTTCCCGGTGACCCTTGAAACACTGGTGACCCTTGAAACACAGTGACCTTAAGCAACAGGGACCTTGGGAGGTTGTGAGGACCGATGGCACACAAGAAGGGCGCTTCCAGCTCCCGGAACGGCCGTGACTCCAACGCCCAGCGGCTCGGAGTGAAGCGGTTCGGCGGCCAGGCGGTGAACGCAGGGGAGATCCTCATCCGCCAGCGCGGTACCAAGTTCCACCCGGGCGTGCAGGTCGGCCGCGGCCGCGACGACACCCTCTTCGCACTCGCCGCGGGCGCAGTGCAGTTCAGCACCAAGCGTGGGCGCAAGATGGTCAATATCGTTCCGGCCGAGGCCTGAGCCCGGCCCACACAGCGCGCAACCCTACGAGGGGCGGACCGGTGAAGATGACCGGCTCGCCCCTCGTCGCGTTGCAGTATTGGTTGCAGTACTGATTGAGATTGAATGAGAAGGAGCACAGGTGTCCCGCTTCGTGGACCGTGCGGTGATTCACGTCGTCGCGGGCGACGGCGGCCATGGTTGCGCCTCGGTGCACCGGGAGAAGTTCAAGCCGCTGGGTGGCCCCGATGGCGGCAACGGTGGGCGTGGCGGCGATGTGGTGCTCATGGTGGATGCCGGCGTGCACACCCTGCTCGACTTCCACTACCGCTCCCACGCGAGCGCCTCGGGTGGCAAGCAGGGACAGGGTGGCAACCGCAACGGTGCGGTGGGGGACGACCTCGTGCTGCGGGTGCCCGATGGCACGGTGGTGATCGACTCCGAGGGCGAGGTGCTGGCCGACCTGGTGGGCGCCGGGACTCGTTTCATCGCGGCAGCAGGTGGACCCGGCGGGCTGGGTAACGCCGCGCTGGTCTCCAAGGCCCGCAAGGCGCCGGGTTTCGCCCTGCTCGGCGAGCCAGGTGAGACTCGAGAACTGGTACTGGAACTGAAGTCGGTCGCCGATGTCGGGCTGATCGGGTTCCCCTCAGCGGGCAAGTCCTCCCTGGTCTCGGTGCTTTCAGCGGCCCGGCCCAAGATTGCCGACTACCCGTTCACCACGTTGGTGCCCAACCTCGGCGTGGTCACCGCGGGCGAGACGGTATTCACCGTCGCCGACGTCCCCGGCTTGATCCCCGGTGCCAGCCAGGGCAAGGGGCTGGGGCTGGAGTTCCTGCGGCACATCGAACGGTGCGCGATGCTGGTGCACGTCGTGGACTGCGCGACTGTTGCCTCCGATCGGGACCCGCTGTCCGATGTAGACGCCCTGGAGCGTGAGCTCGCCGCCTACACCCCAGCACTGGGTGGTGAACTGGCGTCGCGCCCACGGCTGGTGGTACTCAACAAGATCGATGTACCGGACGCCCGCGAGCTGGCTGAGATGGTGGGTCCCGAGCTGACCGCCCGTGGCCTGCCGGTGTACTGCGTTTCCACGGTGACTACCGAGGGTCTACGAGAGCTCACTTTCGCCCTTGGCGCCGCGGTACGCCAGCACCGATCCGACCAGCCTCCGCCGGAGCCCACCAGGGTCGTGCTGCGCCCCTCGGCCGTCGGCGAGTCCGGTTTCGAGGTCGTGGCCGATCCTGATCAGCATGACGGTTTCATCGTCCGTGGCATCCGCCCGCAGCGCTGGGTGCGCCAGACGAGCTTCGACAACGCCGAGGCCGTCGGTTACCTGGCCGATCGGCTGGCCCGGCTGGGTGTCGAGGATGCCCTGGCTGCCGCGGGTGCCCGTGCCGGATGCCCGGTCACCATCGGCGACGTCACCTTCGAGTGGGAGCCCTCCACGCCGGCCGGAGCGACCGCGGTTCGCTTGGGTGGGCGCGGAACCGACTGGCGGTTGGACGACGACGAGCGCATCAGCGCCGGCCAGCGCAAGGCCGCCCGACGGGGCCGGCGCCAACCCGACGGGAACTCTGGTGAGCCCAAGGACTCTGACAAGCCGGACGACTCTGGCCAGCTCGACGACTGTGGCCAGCACGGTGCGGGCGTGGGGCACGATTGAGTCTGACCCGGCAGGCTGTGGCGCAGGCGCGGCACCTTGTGGTCAAGGTCGGCTCCTCCTCACTCACCACGGCAGCCGGTGGATTGGACCGGGCGAGGTTGGACACTCTGGTCGACGCACTCGCCGCCCGGGTCGCGGCCGGCACCCACCTCGTACTGGTGTCCTCCGGCGCCATTGCTGCCGGGCTGGCCCCGTTGGGGCTGCGCCGGCGGCCCCGCGATCTGGCCACCCAGCAGGCT
>JBGSWT010000859.1:0-10913 GCA_041751815.1 Pseudonocardiaceae bacterium | reverse complement strand
CCAGACCACCAGCGGTACCGCGGCCACCGATCGGGGCCCGCCCAGCTCCGCCGCCCTGCGCACCAGCCACGGCGTGCTGACCGCGGCGAGCAGGATCGTGATCGGAAACGGCACCGCTCCCCATCGCAGCGGGAGATACGCCAGTTCCACCGCGGCCAGCGCCACGGCATCGAACGCCAGCACCACCAGCGTGATGCGCGCTGCCGTACTCATCGCACCACCGGCTTCACCGCGCCAGCATCGGGTCGGGCAGCCCGCCGAACAAGTCGTCATGCGCACCCTCGGCTGGGCCGCGCACCAGAGTGAGGTGCTCGGTATCGAGCACCGGTCGGGCCACCCCATCAGACAGCGCGAACGCCTGGTGCGGACCTTGTGCCCACACCTCGACCTGGGTGCGGTGGGCGCGCATCGCGGCGAGCACGGCGCTGCGGTAGGCGGTGACGTCCAGCCGGGTGGTCACCTCGGTATCGGCCACGCCGGGCAACCCGTCGTGCTCGGGCAGCGGGAAGGGCAGCCCGGGCATCGCGTGCAGCGCAGCAATCCCGTCGGCCACCGCTGAGATCGGCTGTACCGCCCAGAACACTCGGGCCACGTCGGGCGTCCGCGCCGCCGCGGCCATCGTCACTTGGTGGGCCCGGACGTGGTCGGGATGGCCGTAGCCACCGTCGGGGCCATAGCTCACCACGACCTGGGGACGTACCTGTCCGAGCACCTCGACCAGCGCATCGACCTGGTCGTCGAGCGCGCCAGCGGCGAATGCCCGCGGGTGCAGGTCTGGTGGCACGCTCGCCCTTGCGCCGGGCTCGATGACCATGCCCGAGTCACGCCAGCGGCCGATCCCACCGAGGAACCGCTGGTCGGTCACTCCCAGCGCGGCGCAGGCTGCCCGCAGCTCGGCTAGCCGGTAACCGCCGAGCTGGTCGGCACGGTCAGCGGCAAGGTCGCGCAAGTCAGGGGTGAGTATCTCGCCCTGTTCGCCGAGAGTGCAGGTCATCAATGTCACGGCGACGTCCGCAGCGGCATAGCGGGCGATCGTGCCGCCGGTCCACAGTGTCTCGTCGTCTGGATGCGCGTGCACCAGCAAGAGCCGCCGTGGGGATGTCAACACTCCCCCAAGCCTACGGTGAGCTCACTCCTGGCTCCCGCACTGAGCCGGTGGAGGCGGAGGAGAGATCCGCGTAGTGGCAGGCAGCGGGGTGGCCGTGGCCGTGGTCGACGAGAGAGGGCATCTCGGTGATGCAGCGCTGGCGTTGAGCGTCGGTGAGCTGACCGGCGAAAAGGGCACAACGCGTCCGGAACCGGCAACCCGAGGGTGGGTTCGCCGGGCTCGGCACGTCACCGCTGAGGATGATCCGCTGGCGGGCTCGCTCCTTGCGCGGGTCGGGCAGCGGGATCGCCGAGATCAGGGCCTGGGTGTACGGATGCGCCGGCGCGCTGAACAGCTCGTCAGCCGTTGCGGTCTCCACGATGCGGCCCAGGTACATCACCGCGATCCGGTCCGCCACGTGCCGCACCACCGAAAGGTCATGGGACACGAACAGATAGGAAAGGCCCAGTTGCGCCTGCAGGTCTTCCAGCAAGTTGAGCACCCCGGCCTGGATGGAGACGTCCAGCGCGGACACCGGCTCGTCCAGGATGAGCACCTTCGGTCGCAGCGCCAACGCCCGGGCGATGCCGATCCGCTGGCGCTGCCCTCCGGAGAACTCGTGCGGGTACCGGTTGCCGTGCTCGGGCTTGAGCCCGACCAGCGCAAGCAATTCCCGCACGTCCTCGCGTCCGGACGGGCTGTAGAGGCCGTGGATGCGTAGCGGCTCAGCAACGATCTCGTTCACCGGCATCCGCGGGTCAAGCGCGGCGTAAGGGTCCTGGAAGACGATCTGCAGCTCGCGGCGTAGGCGCTGCATGGCCTTGCGGGACAGCCGGGTCAGCTCGGTGTCCTGGTAATGAACGTGACCAGCCGTGGCGGGTTGCAGGTTGAGCAGTACCCGTGCCGTGGTGGTCTTGCCGCACCCCGACTCGCCGACCAGCCCGAGCGTTTCATGCGGGTACAGGTCGAACGACACGTCGCACACGGCGTGCACGTCACCGAGCTGGCGGCGGACCAGGCCGCGACCGCTTACCGGGAAATGCTTGACCAGGTTGCGCACCGACAGCACCGGCTGCGCGGTCATAATTCCGCCTCCGCGGGAAAAATTACGTCGGCGGTCATAATTCCGCCTCCGCGGAAAAAATTACGTCGGCGGTCATAATTCGGTATCCCGCGAGAGTGGACGGAACAGGTCGCCGGGTGTCAGACCGTCCAGCTTGTCGCTGAAGTGGCAAGCCGATAAGTGCCCTGCGGTGCCGGTACCCGCCAGCGGGGGTTCATCGGTCTCGCAGACCGCTGCTGCCAGCGGGCAACGTGGAACGAACGGGCACCCTGGTGGCATATTGATCGCCGAAGGCGGGGTGCCGCTGATCGGGTAGAGCCGCTCCGTCCGTACGTCCAGCCGAGGAAGGCTGCCCAGCAGGCCCAACGTGTAGGGCATCCGTGGGGCGTAGAAGATCTCCTCGACGGTGCCGGCTTCGACGACCTTCCCGGCATACATCACCAGGACGCGGTCGGCTTGCCCGGCGATCACGCCGAGGTCATGGGTGATGAGCAGCATGGCCGCTCCGGTCTCCACCTTTGCGGTGTGCAGCGCCTCCAGGATCTGCGCCTGTACCGTCACGTCCAGCGCGGTGGTGGGCTCGTCAGCGATGATCACTTCCGGGTCGTTGGCGATCGCGATCGCGATCACCACCCGTTGCCGCATCCCGCCGGACAGTTCATGCGGGTAGCTGCGAGCCCGTTCGGCGGGGTTGGGGATGCTGACCAGGTCGAGCAACTCCACCGCCTGTTTGCCGGCTGCGTCGCGGGTAACGTCCTGATGCGCCCGGATCGCCTCGGCGATCTGGTACCCGACGGTGTAGACGGGATTGAGCGAGGTCATCGGATCCTGGAAGATCATCGCAATTCCCCGGCCCCGGATCCGGCTGAGCTCGGAGTCCGACGCCCCTAGCAGCTCGGTGTCCGCCGAACCGCCCCCAGAAGGGTCCCGAGAACGGCTTCCCGAACGGCCACCGAATCGCACCGACCCAGACACCCGAGCCGAGCCGGGCAGCAAACCCATCGCGGCCAGCGAGGTCACCGACTTGCCGGAACCCGACTCGCCGACGATGCCGAGCACCTCGCCGCGATGGAGCTGGAAGCTCACCCCGCGTACCGCCTGCACCCGCCCCTCGTCGGTGCGAAACTCCACCTGCAGCTCCGCGACGTCGAGCACGGCATCGTCACTGGATGTTCCGGACGTCACGACGGACACCAGACGCCGACACACCGCGCACCGGGACACGACACACGGGACAGCGGGGACGGACACGCCGGGGAGGGGGTCATCTGCGCACCTTGGTCTGCTGGGGGTCGAAGGCGTCGCGCAGGCCGTCGCCGATGAAGTTGATCGTCAACGCGATCAGGATGATGAACAGACCCGGAAAGAAGAACAGCCAGGGTCGGGTCTGTACCGCCGTCTGCGCCTGGCTGACCAGCAGCCCCAGTGAGGTGTCCGGGGCCCGCACTCCGAAGCCGAGGTAGGACAGCGCTGTCTCGAGCAGGATGGCGATGGCGACCAGGACGGTGGCGTTGACGATGATCGAGCCCAGCGCGTTGGGCACCAGATGCCGGAAGATGATCCTGGCGTCGCTCGCGCCAAGGGCCCTGGCGGCCTCCACGAATTCCTTCTCCCGCAGCGAGAGCACCACACCGCGGGAGACCCGGGCCACGTAGGCCCAGTACAGCCCGGCGATCACCATGGCGATCAGCCACCAGCTTCCCCCGACGTTGTGCCCCAGCACTGCGGCCACCGCCAGCAGCGGCAGAGCGAGGATGAGGTCGGCGATGCGCATCAGCACGGTATCGACGGTGCCCCGGTAGTAGCCGGCGGTGGCTCCCCAGATGGTTCCGACGACGGTGGAGAACACCGCGACCAGCACCGAGATCCCGATCGAGATCTGGGTGCCGCGCAACACCAGGGCGAACGTGTCGAGCCCGGCTGCGTCGGTGCCGAAGGGATGGTCCCAGGACGGGGGTTGCGACTCATCCGGGGTGAGGTCGGTCACGGAGTACTTCCATAACCAGCCACCGATGAAGGCCAGCAGCACGAGCGCCAGCAGCACGACGAGGCTGGCCACCGCCAGCCGGTGTTGCCGGAAGCGGCGCAGGACCAGTTGCGCCTGGCTGCGCGGCGCAACGGTGAACTCCCGCTCACGCATAGCGGATCCTCGGATCGAGGACGGCGTAGAGCAGATCAGCAGCCAGATTGAACACGATGACGAACGACGTGGCGATCAGCATCCACCCCGCAACGGCATAGACGTCGTCCTGTGCCACCGACTCGAGCAAGAAGCTGCCCGCCCCGCGCCACTGATACACCGTCTCGGTGACGATGGCCCCGGAGATGATCACGCCGAGATCCAGCGCGGTGACCGTCACCAGCGGGATCAGCGCGGTGCGCAGGGCATGCCGGGTCATCACCGTGCCGCGCCGCAGGCCCTTGGCTCGGGCTAGGCGGACATAGTCGCTATTGAGCACTTCGAGCATCGAGGCCCGCTGGAAGCGGCTCCAGGCGGCGAATGACAGCAGCGCCAGCGAAATCGTCGGCAGGATCATATGGCCGACGATGTCGGTGACCGCCGCCCAGGTACCGCCTTCGATGTAGACAGAACTGTCGCCGATGGTGAACAGCACCTGTTTGCCGAGCGCGTTATTGAAGCTGATGCCGGCTTCCTTGAGCAGTATCGCGAACCAGAACGACGGCATGGCCAGGAACAGGAACCCGAAGAAAGTGAACGTGTAATCGGTCCCGGAGTACTGCTTGACGGCGCTGATCACTCCGACGATCACGGCGAGCACCACCGCCAGCAGCATCGCCACCGCGATGAGCCGGAAGGTGACCAGGAACCGTTCGACCAGCTCGGGACCGATCACCTGGGTGGACTGCACCGATGGACCGAAGTCACCCTGCACGACCCCGGTCAGCCAGTGCCAGTACCGCGCCAGCAGCGGCTCATCGAGATTCAGCCGCTGGGCCTCGAGTTCGAGAGTGCGCGGCGGCGGCGGCGGATTGCGGGTCTTGAGCGCTGAGAGCGGGTCACCGGACAGCGACACCATCACGAAGACGACGAACGTCGCCATGACCAGAATCGGCACCGAGACGAGTATCCGGCGCACTGCGTAGGCGAGCATCGACGTCTTCCTGGTTTAGGGGATCCCTCCAGCCGGCTGCGCTCGTGGAACCGCCAGCGGCGGTAGCCTACGTTGGTCCGGCGTGGCGGACCTGTGAGACCACGATTAGTGAGCCCCGCGCAGCGCTCTCGGCCCCCCGAACTCAACACCAGGGTTGTGCGGTCGACTTGGGACAGCGCTGCTGTCGAGTTGGGGAACCCGAGAGTGAGGGTGCGATCAGCCAGCCGCTCGGAAGCCCCACTCTGCGACGTTGTAAGGCGGACCGTCGAGAGAGGAATTGTTGCGGACGTTCGCGATGGTGTCGTACAGCGCGATGAAGGTCGGCTTCTGGTACAGCGGCAGCACGTAGGCGTCCTGGGTCATTCGCCGGTTTGCCTGGTTGAGCATCTCCCTGGCCTGCGCCTCGTCCGTCTGGCTCGCCGCCGCGGCGATCAGGCGGTCGACGTTCGGGTTGCTGTAGCTGCCGAAGTTGTTTCCCTGCCCGGTGGTCCAGAGCTGCACCGCGCCGCCATAGGGGAAGGGAGTGGCGACCCAGGCGAACACCACGATGTCGTAGTCCCCCTTGGACGTGGTGGTACCGAGGTCGTCGGTCGGGACCACCTGCACGGTGATGCCTAAGGGCTTGACCTGCTGAGCGAACAGCTCACACTCGGTCTGGCGGATCTGGTTGCCGACGGTGTAGCGAATCCGCATCGGCGGCACTGCCCGCCCGGTCGGGGTGCGGAGCTGACCACCCTCGATCTTGTAACCAGCGGTGGCCAGAATCTGCTTGGCCCGCTCCACGTCACCGGAACCCTGGCCGGTCTCGCTGACCACATCCTCATACCCGCTTTGCTGCGGAACGAAATTATGACTGTTCAACGGTGTGATCTTGTCGGTGAACTGACCGACAGTCTTATCGATGATCGCCTGCCGGTCGATCGCGGTGAACATGGCAGTGCGCAGTGCCGGCTCGGCCAGGAACCTGTTGTTCAGGTTGAAATCGAAGTGCTCCCAGGTCAGTCCGAGCCCGACGAAGGACGAGACGCCCGGGATGTTGCGCACCTGCTGCACCAGGTCGATCTGAGGCTGCGGGTAGAGGACCTGGACTTCCCTGTTCTGTAGCGCCGTCGGTCCCTGCGCCGCATCGGTGATGATCCGGTAAATCAGCCGGTCGAGCTTCGGGGCCGGCCCGTACCACCGGGGATTGGGCACCAGGGTGACCGACTCCTTGTTCTGGAAGTTATCGATCTGGAAGGGTCCACCGGAGTACTTCGGCACGTTGGCGCCGAACCAGATGAACGCCGCGGCCAGTCCCTCTGGAGTCTTGATGTTCCCCTGCTGTCCGGCGATGTGCGCCGGGTATATCGGTGAGCCACCACTCCACAGCTGCTTCCAGTCGGTGAACGGCTTGGACATCGTCACCGTTACCGTCTTGCCGTTATCGGTACCGACGACCGACTGCACCTGGTCATAACCTGAGGTGGTGAACGCAGTGCAGTCCGGACAGTCACGTCCGTTCTGGACCTTCCAGTTGTAGCTGAAGTCCTCAGCGGTGATCGGTGTCCCGTCCGACCACACCGCGTTGGATTTGATCTTGTATACGATGGTCTGCGGATTGGGTTTGGTGACCTTGGCCGACTCGAGTAGCTCATTGTTCATCGCCGCTGACAGATCCGGTTGGGTGACGAACGTGTAGGGCAGCACGCCCTTGAGGACCTGGCCGTTCTCGAACACATTGCCCTCGTTGGACTGCAGGTTCCAGCTCGCGATGTTCTTCTCGATGACGTAGGCGAGCTGGCCACCTTGTTTCAGCTTGTCGATCTCGACGGAGTTGCAGGTATTCGGGCTCGAATTGCACGCGGCGAACGCTGAACCGGTCTGGCGCTGATCACCGCCACCGCCACCGTCACCGCCACACGCCGCCAGCACCACGGTGGCGCACGCGACGAGCGCACCCGCGCGCAACATCCCTGATCGCCTCATGGACCCCATGGACCGGTGACCCTACGCCCACCGCGTCTTCCGCTATGTCATCGGATGACGCTCCCTACACGGACCGCCGTAGTAGCGTGCGCGAACCTGAAGGAGTTAACGATGGGGTCGCGATGACCGGATTTTTGGCACGTCGTCTGGCCAACTACGTGCTGCTGTGCCTGGCCGCGACGTTCCTGGCGTTCGCCCTGGCCTCGCTGACCTTCTCCCCACTCGGCCAGCTGCAAGGCCGTAACCCGCCACCCCCCGCGTCGGTGATCGAGGCTAAACGCGCCGAGCTGCGGCTCGACGAGCCCATCCCGGTCCGGTTCGCGGCCTGGATGGGCGATGTGGTGCGGGGTGACTTCGGTTCGACGATCACCGGCCAACCCATCACCGACGAGCTCGGTAGACGGATCGGCGTGAGCCTGCGGCTGTTCGCTCTGGGCACCGTGGTGGGCATCGCAGTCGGTGTGCTGGTGGGCGTGGCCAGCGCGATCCGGCAGTACAGGGCCAGCGACTACGCGGCGACACTGTTCTCCTTCCTGGTGCTGTCCACCCCGGTGTTCCTGATCGGCACGCTGCTGAAATTCGGCGGGTTGCAGCTCAACGAGGCCGCGGGCACGACCGTGCTGTACTTCACCGGCGAGTTCTCCCCCGGCTTTCAAGGTGGTTGGTGGGCCGCCCTGGGCGACCGGCTGTCGCACTTGGTGCTGCCGACGCTGGCCATCGCCCTGGGCCAGATCGCCCTCTACAGTCGATATCAGCGCAGTGCCATGCTCGACGTGCTGGGCAGCGACTTCCTGCGTACCGCTCAAGCCAAGGGGCTGACCCGGCAAAAGGCCCTGTTCAAGCACGGTCTGCGCACTGCGTTGATCCCGATGGCCACCCTGTTCGCCTTCGGACTCGGCCTGCTGATCACCGGTGGTGTCTTCACCGAGCGGATCTTCGGCTGGTACGGGATGGGGCACTGGTTCGTCTACGGCATCACGCAGAACGACACCAACATCGTCGCGACGGTAACACTGTTCGTGGCGGTCCTGGTGCTGTTCTCGGGCTGGCTGTCCGATGTGCTTTACGCCGCGCTCGATCCCCGGATCAGGATCTGACAGGGAGGTAGCAGGTGTCTGCATCCATCACCGATCCCCACAGCACCGCGGCGCTGCCCGGCTCCCGGGTCACGCCGGTGGCCGGATCCACGAGCCGGGGACGATTGGTGCTGCGCCGCTTCCTGCGTAGCCGACTGGCGGTCATCGGGCTGGTCTGTGTGCTGCTGCTGTACATACTGGCGTTCCTGGGTCCGCTGCTGAGCCCGTGGAGTTACGCCGCGCAGGATCCGAACGCCTACCTGCAGCCCCCGTCGACCCAGCACTGGTTCGGCACCACCCAGATCGGCGAGGACGTGTTCGCCCAGACCCTGCGCGGCCTGCAGAAGTCGCTGACGATCGGGTTCCTGGTCGGACTCATCTCCACCGGGCTCGCGGCGGTCGTCGGGGCTGCCGCCGGATACTTCGGAGGGTGGGTGGATCGCGCCCTGATGTGGGGAGTGGACCTGCTGCTCGTCATTCCATCATTCCTGATCATCGCGATCCTGTCCCCCTGGTTCCGGGGACAGAGCTGGTTGATCCTGGTCGTGCTGCTGGCGGCCTTCTCCTGGATGATCAGCGCACGGATCGTGCGGGGCATGACGTTGTCGCTACGCGAACGCGAGTTCGTGCTCGCGGCCCGTTTCATGGGGGTACCGCCGTGGCGGATCATCTCGCGCCACATCGTGCCGAACATGGCTTCGCTGCTGATCATCGACGCGACTATTACGGTCGCCACCGCGATCCTGACCGAAACCGGACTGAGTTATTTTGGCTTCGGCGTGCAACCGCCGGACGTGTCACTCGGCACCCTGATCGGCTCTGGCACGAACTCGGCGCTGACGTTCCCCTGGCTGTTCTTGTTCTCCGGGGGGCTGTTGGTGCTGACCGTGCTGTCGGTGAACTTCGTCGGCGACGGGCTGCGTGACGCGCTCGACCCGACCTCCACGCGCGACAACCGGAGGTAGGCACATGGTCGAGCCGGTGCTGGAGGTCACCGACCTGGCGGTGTCGTTTCCCACCGAGGCGGGTCGGGTCACCGCCGTGCGCGGGCTGAGCTATCAGGTCGCCGCGGGGGAAGTGCTCGGGATCGTGGGCGAGTCCGGCTCGGGCAAATCGGTATCCTCGATGGCCGTTATGGGCCTGCTGGCACCGCAAGCGAAGGTCACCGGTTCGATCCGCTTCCAGGGCCGCGAGCTGCTGGGACGCTCGGACGCCGAACTGTCTCAGATCCGAGGCCGGCGCATCGCCATGATCTTTCAGGACCCGCTGTCGGCGCTTACCCCGGTGTACACCGTGGGTGATCAGGTGGCCGAGGCGCTGCTGGTGCATGGGACTCCGTCCAAGCAGGCGGCCGCTGCCCGTGCCGTGGAGTTGCTCGACCTGGTCGGAATCCCCGACGCGGCTGCGCGGGCCAGGGCATTCCCGCACGAGTTCTCCGGTGGCATGCGGCAACGCGTGGTGATCGCGATGGCGATCGCCAACGACCCGGACCTGATCATCGCCGACGAGCCGACGACGGCGCTGGACGTCACGGTGCAGGCCCAGGTGCTGCAGGTGCTGGCCACCGCGCGGGAGGTCACCGGCGCCGGAATTGTGCTGATCACCCACGACCTCGGGGTGGTCGCCGGCTTCGCCGACCGGGTGCAGGTGATGTACGCCGGGCGCACCGTGGAGACCGGGCCAGTGGACGACATCTTCTACCGGCCCCGGATGCCCTACACGCGGGGACTGCTCGGCTCCATTCCCCGGGTGGATACTGGGCCACGCCTACCGCTGGTTCCGATCGAAGGCCAGCCTCCCTCACTGGTCGAGCTCCCGGCGGGCTGCCCTTTTGCTCCACGGTGTCCTCTGGTGATCGACCATTGCCACACCACCGAGCCCGCTCTCGCGCCAGTCAACGGCTCCGACACCCACCAGTGCGCCTGTCACCGGGCCGAGGAGCACCGCGTTCTGGAGACAGAATGCGGTAATCCGAGCCGGAATTACCGCATTCTGTCTCCAGAACGCGGTGCAGCGGTGCTGCGGGTGGAGCATCTGGTGCGGCATTACCCGGTGCGCAAGGGCACCATCCTGCGTCGGCAGGTGGGCACGGTGCGCGCTGTCGATGACATCTCTTTCGAACTCCGGGAGCAGGAGACGCTCGGGCTGGTCGGTGAGTCCGGTTGCGGCAAGACCAGCACCCTGATGGAGATCCTCAACCTGACCGCACCGACGTCCGGACGGATCGAGGTGCTCGGCACTGACGTGTCGGCACTGGATCGGCGGCGGCGCAGGCAACTGCGCCGGGACCTGCAGGTGGTGTTCCAGGACCCGATCGCCTCGTTGGATCCGCGATTGCCGGTGTCCGACCTGCTGGCCGAACCGTTGAGTGCCCATGGTGTGCCGAGTATGGAGATTCGGCGGCGAATCCAGGAATTGCTGCAGCTGGTGGGGATGCGACCCGAGCACGCGAGCCGCTATCCCGCGGAGTTCTCCGGAGGGCAGCGCCAACGCATCGGGATCGCCCGGGCGCTGGCGTTGGAGCCCAAGGTGCTCGTGCTGGACGAACCGGTCTCCGCGCTGGACGTCTCGATCCAGGCCGGTGTGATCAACCTGCTCGAGGAGCTGCA
>JBGSWT010000858.1:0-2973 GCA_041751815.1 Pseudonocardiaceae bacterium | reverse complement strand
TCGGCCGCCTTGTCCTCGCGCTGCGGGGCGTTCTCACCGGCGAGTTCGGCCAAGACCGCCAGCGCATCGTTGACCAGGTCCGACACCAGATTCTGCTTGGCGACCGGGTCGTCCCAGTCGATGGCTGGTTTGCCCGGCTGGGAATAACCCAGCCTGCACACCCGGCCGATCACCTCGGGGGCACCCGGCACCACCCGCGCCACCTTGCGGATCGCGGCCACCAGCTGGGTCACGGTGTCCTGGGTAGCCACGGCGTCATCGAACACGGTGGAGTCCACACAGCGCTTGCGCCGACCCCGCAAGATCCCGGTCTCGGCGATCACTGCCGCCACGGCGTCAAACACCCGATCCGGGCGCTTCGATGCCGCGATGCGCCGCCGCCAGTACACCAACGTGGACGGATCAAACGACATCTGGGTCAGCGACCGACCACAGGCCACCTTCCACCGGATATCGAACGTCACCGCTTCCGCGGTCTGCGCATCCGACAGGTCATACAGCTCCTTGAGCACCAGCACCGAGCCCACCAGATCCGCCGGCAGCGACGGACGCCCCGTCCCCGAGGGGAACAGGTCCGCGACAAACGACTCCGGAAACAGCTCATGGCGATGCTCCGCCAAAAACGCGAACACGCTGCCCGCCGGCACCAGCTCCCCGACCATCACCTGCGCGTCCAGCAGCTCCCGCTCCCACCGCGTCTGACCCTGCACAGCAAGATCATCCCAGCTGGGCGGGCACCAAGCCATCCGACACGACAGCCAACGTCCGACTTATTCAGCGGCGTCCTAGGTCGTGTCTCAAAGTCAGCTTCCCTACTGCATGGCCAACGGCCTTGCCCGGCTGCCCGGACAGGGTCGGCCCTGAAATCATTTCGCCCGTGCTCGCCTCGTCCGGTACGATCGCGGGATTGTTTTCACTGCTGGGAGCCCATGAGGTATGGCATGTCGTATCAGTGAGCTCGTGCTCGGTTGCCGCGACCCTGAGGTGCTGGCGCGGTTCTGGTGCGAGGTCCTGGACTTCGTCGTGCTCGATCGCGAGGACGACGGCTCGGTGGAGATCGGGCCGCGCGAAGGGTTCGGCGGTCCGCAGCCGACGATCATCCTCAGTCGCAGGGATGAGCCGGAGCAGGGGAAATCCCGGCTGCACATCGACGTCAACGCCACCGACCGCGATCAGGACGCCGAGCTCGAACGCCTTCTGAAGCTCGGTGCGCGCCCGGCCGACATCGGCCAGACAGGGCAGGAGCAGTGGCATGTCCTGGTCGACCCCGAAGGTAATGAGTTCTGCCTGCTCAAGACCCGCCTCAACCCACTCTGATGCTCATCGGTCACGCCTCGACACCAGGTACCTAGGGTCTGCCTCGAAGTCCGGTGTGACGGGCGTGTCGTGATCGTGGAGTAAGTGAGGTCTCCGGTAAAGGGTTCATCGACCAAGAAAAACCTGAACACCGGAGACCTCGTGGCCACCCTAGCGGTGACGAGGCGGCTTGACCTGACCGATGAGCAGTGGGCGCGGCTGGAACCGCTGTTGCCTGTGCCCACGCGGTCGGGTCGGCCGTCGGCGTGGACGAAACGGCAGCTCATCGACGGGATCAGATGGCGGGTGCGGGTCGGTGCGCCCTGGCGGGACGTCCCAGACTGCTACGGCTCCTGGCGGGCGGTGTATGCGCTGTTCCGGCGGTGGCAGCGCGCCGGGGCATGGGCGCAGATCGTCACCGCCCTGCAAACCCGGGCGGACGCGGCCGGACTGATCACCTGGGACGTCAGCGTGGACTCAACGATCGCCCGGGCGCACCAGCACGCCGCCGGCGCCCGCCGACACCCCGGCCAGCAGCAAGAGCCGCCCGGTGGCCTCTCGGCAGAACCAGACGACCACGCGCTGGGACGCTCCCGCGGCGGGCTGACCACCAAGATCCACCTGTCTTGTGACCAGGGCCAGAAGGTGCTGTCCCTGGTCGTGACCGCCGGGCAGCGCGGCGACTCGCCCCAGTTCCAGACCGTCCTGGACGGCATCAACGTCCCGCGCATCGGCCGTCCCCGCACACGGCCCGACAAGGTCCGGGCAGACAAGGCCTACAGCTCCCGCACCAACTGCGCCTACCTGCGCCGACGCGGCATCGCCTGCACCATTTCCGAACCAGCAGACCAACAACAACACCGCAAGAACCGCGGCCGCAGAGGCGGCCGCCCTCCCAGGTTCAGCCCGGACGACTACCGAGCCCGGCACGCCGTCGAATGCGGAATCAACCGACTCAAACGCCACCGCGCCGTCGCCACCAGATACGACAAACTCGCCGTCCGATACGAAGCCATCCTCCACATCGCCGTCATCAACGACTGGCTCCTGACCTCACTTTGAGACAGGCCCTAGCGCAATCAGGCCATCGACGAGGACTGAGCTAGCTGCCGCGCAGGCGCTTAGTTTAGAGTGTTCGTCGGTGAGCCGTCCCTGTTCGACGATCGCACCGATTCAGCGTTGCAGTCCGTGTTGGGTCTCGTCCACTGCCGCTCGACGACCTCCACTCGGAGATCGGGATGGGCCAACAGCTCTCGTCTCGGAGCAGTTCAGCGATGAGCCCACTCGCGTCCGCAACGACGATCACTCTGCGCGCCGCCCACAGAGACTCTGACCTAGTTCATTTGCCTAGGCCAGAGTCGTGGAGCCGCCTCGGGAATCGAACCCCGGACCTGCTCATTACGAGGAGACCGTACCCCGCCTCCTATGGTGTCTACCAGCGACAACAGTTGCAAATCTCACACCTATGGGTGCAATAGCGGCATCGTTCGACCTGAGTTCGCACCACGTTTGATACCACACGGCAGCCTGCCCGGAGTTTCGACCAGTGGGCTGTGCTCCATGCGCCACAGCGGCTACGCCGAAGTATTCCCCCGGCCAGGTCGACGCGGCTCGTTGTCCCCGGGCATGCGAGGCGCCGGCGCCTCGAAGCCCCGGGCCACGGCGGGAGCGTTCGAG
>JBGSWT010000857.1:0-8479 GCA_041751815.1 Pseudonocardiaceae bacterium | reverse complement strand
GGCCAGCGCGAGCACGGTGCCTGCAGCGGCCACGACGGTACGACGGTGCACAACCACATGAGCCCCCGACATCAACGAACCCCACCGGACGCAGATCGTGCCTTTCCGATCACTTTCTGTCAAAGCGACGTATCACCGCAGAGTCACCACGTCATCCACGTCGCTGAACTCGGGCTCTCTGAGCGCGTCCAGCGCCAGAGCGGCCACCGCCTGCATGCCGAGGGCGTTGGGGTGCACCGGGGCGGCCGGGCTGGTGGGGGCGATACCCTCCACCCACTTCACGCCGGGCAGCTTGCAGGTGTCGTGGCCCAGTGAGCCGGCGTAGGAATCGACGAATACCGCGCCGTGGTCGCCGGCTTGATCGGCGAGCATGCCGTTGAGCTGCTGCTGGATGCCGTCCAGGAAGGGCACGTCACCGCGGGCGATCGGGAAGATCGGGTAGCACCCGACCGTAGGCGGCACGATCCGCAGGTAGCCCACCAGCAGCACGGTCGCTCTCGGGGAGCGCTGCCGGATGCCCTCCAGAACCTCGGCGACCTTCGGCGCCGCAGCCGCGATGCGCTCCGCGTAGATATTCGTGCCACCGGCGGTGGCCTGCCGCTCACACGGGTTGCCCAGTGGATTGGTGGAGCTGAGCCGGGCGCAGGTGCCGAAGATGTCGGTGAACCCGATGTCGTTGCCGCTGATGGTCAGCGTGACCAGGTCCGTGTCCGACGCCAAGGCGTCGAACTGGGGTGGATTGATGCCCAGTGGCACGCGCTGAGGGTCCGTCATGTTCTCGGTCTGCGCGCCGGTGCAGCTGACGTCGGTGAAGTCCCGGATGCCGAGTGCCACGGCGAGCAACGACGGGTAGTTGCTGTCGGAGCGACGGCAGCCGATCGGATCTAGTCGCTGTATCGGAATCTCCGGTCCCGCCGCATACGAGTCGCCGAGCGCCACGTAGCGCTCCGGCGCACTGGCGGTCTGGGCGGCCGCGGTCGTCTGGACGGCTCCGGTGCCGGCAAGGCCGAGCAGGGCGAGAGCGGTCGCGACAACGGCGACGATGACACGGCGATGCGCGGGCACATAAGCCTCCGGAACCAAAGGACCCTCCCCGGCCCGCGGATCGTGCCTTGCTGATCACCAAGGTGTCAAACGGCCTACGCCGCCGATCCCGCGCCGGCGAGCGGTCGTAGTCTGCGGATCCGTGAGCAACGTCTACGACTGCGCACGGCCCGACACCCGGGTTGCCGGCCTGGCCGCGGCCGCGAGTGCAGTCCGAGCAGGCCAGCTAGTGGTGCTTCCCACGGATACCGTCTACGGGCTGGGCTGCGACGCTTTTTCCTCGACCGCGGTACAGGCGTTGCTGGACGCCAAGGGGCGGGGGCGCGACATGCCGGTCCCGGTACTGGTGGGTTCCTGGTCAACTGTGGACGGCTTGGTGCTGGGCGTACCGTCGAAGGCCCGCAAGCTGATCGAGGCATTCTGGCCCGGCGGGTTGTCGCTGGTATTGCGGCACGCGTCGTCACTGGCGTGGGATCTGGGCGATACGCGGGGAACCGTCATGCTGCGGATGCCGCTACACCCGGTCGCCCTTGAACTGCTCCGCGACGTGGGTCCGATGGCGGTGTCGAGCGCGAACCGTTCTGGCCTACCGCCGGCGACCACCGTTGAGCAGGCCCGCGAGCAGCTCGCCGAGCGGGTACCGGTGTATCTCGACGGAGGGGCCTCCGGTGAGCCGCTGGCCTCCACGATCGTCGACCTCACCGGTGACGACCCCGTGGTGCTCCGCGACGGCGCTGTGACCGTCGCCCAGCTCAGCGACGTGCTCGGCCACACCATCCAGGTGGCCCGCTGACGGCCCATGATCAATACTTGGGAAGGACGAGCCGCGGGAATCGCGGTTAGTTCTGCCGAAATGGCGATCACTCGGAACCGATGACCTCGCAGGTGCATCACAACCCTGTGGAACTGGAGTGGTACCTGCGCCGGCAGTCCGGCGTGATCAGCTGCGCGCAAGCGCGGGTGGCGGGGCTGAGTCAGGACGCGGTCGACCGCCGCGTGTCCAGCAGACGTTGGGAACGGCTGCACCGGGGCGTCTACCTAGCCGCTGATCATCCCTACACCGATGAGGTCCGGATGCGCGCGGCCGTGCTCTGGGCGGGTAAGGACGCGGTGGCACACGGCGTATCCGCCGCCTGGTGGCACGACCTCGGTCCGACGTTGCCGGGAACGGTGGAGGTGACGGTGCCGCGCCGCCGGAACCCCGGCCGACAGTCCGGGGTATCGGTGCGCCGGCGTGATCTGCCCTATCTGGATCTGATCGGGGTGCGTGATCTGTGGGTCACCGATGTGCCGCTCACCGTGCTCGAGGCTGCGGTCACGCTGAGTCCCCACGGTTCTGAGCTGCTCGACCGGACACTACAACGTCGGGCCAGTTTCCCTGCGGTGTACCGAGCGCACTGCCGCAACCAGGGACGGCGGGGATCCGCGGAGGCCTCCCGACTGCTTGCTGTCGCGGCGGACCGGGCCGCCTCGCATGCCGAGCGGCTACTGATTCGGCTGCTTCGTGCCGCGCAGATCACCGGTTGGAAGCTGGGCTATCCCGTAGGCGGCTATCTCGTCGACGTGGCGTTCCCGGCTCAGCGGGTCGCTATTGAGGTGGACGGGTGGGCCTGGCACATGACCGCCGACCGGTTCGTCGACGACCGGCGACGGCAGAACGCCGTGGTGAACCTGCATTGGACAGTCCTGCGGTTCACGTGGCACGACCTGATGGATCGCCCCGAGGGCGTGGTCAACGAGATCCGGACCGCCCTCTCAACTCCCAAGTGATCGCGGTTTCGGAAGGCTCAACCGCGATATGCGCGGCTCGATCTTCCGAAACAGCGATCATTGGCCTGGCAGGTCGGCAGTGACCACCCGGCGGCAGGGCTGGATCTGGCCTACCGGTGGGGCGCATCCGCACCGGGGCTAGCCTGCCTGTCGTGGGACCCGTGCCCGTTGCATCCGGACTGCCGCTGCGGGAGTACCTGCTGGTCGGCCTCATCACTGCGGTGGTGACCTTCCTGCTCACCGGGCTGGTCCGGCAGCTTGCGCTGCGCACTGGTGCGGTGGCGATGCCGCGCGAGCGTGACGTGCACCGCGCCCCGATCCCGCGGCTGGGTGGGGTGGCGATGTACGGCGGGATCCTCGGCGGTGTCCTACTGGCTCACCAGCTGCCGGTGCTGCGCAGGTCTTTCGAGTTCTCCGGGGACGTCATGGGGGTGCTGGTCGCCGGTGGCATCATCATGCTGATCGGCGCGCTGGACGACAGGTTCGAGCTGGACTCGCTCACCAAGTTCGCCGGCCAGGTCACGGCCGCGGGGGTGCTGGTGCTCTTCGGCGTCCAGTGGTTCCTCTTCCCGCTGCCGTGGAACGGCGACGCCGAGGCCAGCTCGGTACTCGTCCTCGGGCAGGATCAGGCGGTGCTGGTCACGGTTGCGCTGGCAGTCGTGCTGGTGAACGCGATGAACTTCATCGACGGGCTCGACGGGCTGGCCGCAGGAATCGGGTTCATCGCCGCGGTGGCCATCGGGGCGTTCGCCCTGCAATTGCTCGACAGGTCCGGGGGCAGTGTGTCGGCGTACCCACCGACGTTGATCGCTGCCCTGATCGCCGGCGCGTGCCTGGGCTTCCTGCCGCACAATTTCCAGCCGGCCCGGATCTTCATGGGAGATTCCGGCGCGATGCTCATCGGCTTGATGCTGGCCGCCGCATCCACCAGCGCATCCGGCCGACTCGATTACATCAGCTACAGCGCCACTGACGTGCTGGCGCTGTTCTCCCCGCTGCTGGTGGTGGCCGCGGTGCTGTTCGTGCCGTTGCTGGACCTGCTCCTTGCGGTGGTGCGCCGCACCCGCGCCGGCCACAGCCCGTTCGCCGCAGATAAGCTGCACCTGCACCATCGGCTACTCGAAATTGGACATTCGCACCGCCGGGCCGTGTTATTGATCTACCTTTGGGCGGCCCTGCTCGCTTTCGGCGCCGTTGCGCTGACCGTGTTCGACGTCTACTTCGTGGTATGGGCGATCATGCTCGGGCTGCTTATCGCCGTGCTTGGTTCGATGGTTCCCCGCTTACCCGCCCGCTGATCTCTCCTGACCTTGTCTTCCATCGGGATCACGCCAGGAGAAGCGCAGCTAGACCGGTGGGGGCGAGCACGGGGTGCAACGTGCCGTGTGATAACGTCTGGTTCGTCCCACCTGGGCATGGGATTTGAGGTCAGACCGGCCCATCGACAACGTTCATGATCATGAATTTCGTCATGCGCGCTGTCCCTGGACTGCGAGGAGTGCCTTTGAGCGATGGCGGCGGGTGACGCCATGCGCCCGTTGAAGTAGGTGGTCGTGGAACGACGCAACGGCCCGGAGCTCGCAACCCTACTCGGCCTCGGAGCCGCGACCGCAGCGATCCTGCTAGCCGGGCTGGGTCTCGGCTGGTTGGTCGACGAGATAGTGGACACCTTTCCGGCGTTCACTCTGGCCGGTTTGGCGCTCGGCATCGCCGGTGCCGCCGTCTACATCTACACCAAGTTCACGAAGTTGCTGAAGGAGTAAGCGCCGTACCCATGGTGTCGACATGCATCAGCCCATCGGAGGGCCCCCGTGACCACTGACGTGATCACATCGACCAGATCGGCCGTCAACCTACCCCGGGCCGCGATCATCGCGGCGTGCCTCGGGGTCGCCAGCTTCGTGGTGCTTGCCCCGATGGGTTATCCGCTGGCGGCAGCGTTCTTCTGCGGTGGGCTCGGGTTGGGACTGCTCAACACGAGGCTGGTGCAACGTTCCGCGGCGCGCTTTGCAGCCAGTGGCGATCCGAGTAAACGGCGCTTCGCCATGGCCGTGCTCGCCCGGCTCGCGCTGATCACCGCGCTCGCTGTCGGTTTGGCACTGGTGATGCAGCCGGAGGGCCTCGGGGTGTTCGCCGGGCTTGCCGCCCTGCAGCTATTGATGATCTTCATGGCATCGGTCCCGCTGATCAAGGAGCTGCGTCGCTCCAAAGCCGACGGCCAATCCGGAATCCAAGACCAGCCGGGAGCCTCGGTATGAACGAGCTGGTAATGGCCCCGCCGGAAGGCGGCGTGCAGGTCGGTGAGCATGTCGAGTGGTACGTGCTCGGTCTGACGATTAATGCCGACACCGTGATCTCCACGGTGATCGCGGCGGTGATCGTCCTCGGATTCGGTCTTTACCTTGCGGCCAAGGCGACCTCCAAGGTGCCCAGCGGCCTGCAGTTGACCTTCGAGACGGTCACCACCCAGGTGGAGCGTCAGGTAGAGAGCAACGTCGGCATCCGCACCGCGCCCTTTGTCGTGCCGCTGGCGATCGCGCTGTTCTTCTTCATCTTGATCTCGAACTGGATGGCGATCCTGCCGCACGCGTGGGAAGCGTACGTCCGGCCACCGACGTCGGATGTGAACCTGACTTTTGCGTTGGCCCTCTTCGTGATCATCCTCGTGCATTTGACGGGTATCCGGGTCAAGGGCAAGCACTACTTCAGGCATTTCATCGAGCCGCACCCGGTGATGCTTCCGTTGAACATCATCGAGGAGCTGGTCAAGCCGGTCACCCTCGCGCTGCGGCTGTTCGGCAACATCCTCGCGGGCACCGTGATGGTCAGCGTCATCGCGCTGCTGCCAGCGGCCGTGCTGTGGGCGCCGACCACGGCGTGGAAGTTGTTCGACCTGTTCATCGGCCTGCTCCAGGCACTGATCTTCGCGCTGCTGACGATCCTCTACTTCGGATTCGCGGCCGGCCAGGACGAGGAGGGGGCCCACTAACGGTTCTCGCTCGCCTTTGTGAGGTCATTCAGGAATCATCCCGCCCGGCCAAATAAACCTAGCTTGAGGACAAGAGGGTAAAGATATGAGTTATTCTGAACTGCTCCTTGCCCAGGGGGGCGGCATCACGGGCAACGTCCAGCTCGCGGGTGCCTTCATCGGCGGCGGTATCGCACTGGCCGGTGGTGCGATCGGCGCCGCCATCGGTGACGGTCTGGCCGGCGGTGCGACCATTCAAGGCGTTGCTCGCCAGCCCGAGGCGCAGGGCCGGCTGTTCACCATCTTCTTCCTGACGGTGGGTCTGGTCGAGGCGATGTACTTCATCAACCTGGCCTTCATGGCGGTGTTCGTCTTCGCGCTCGCCGGCGGCTGATCTTGGCGCAGATGATCTGGCAGGGACGGTAAATCCATGAGTTCGCATAACCTGGCCGCCGCAGGCGGTGGCAACATCTTCCTGATCCCCAACGCGACGTTTTTCGTCGAGCTGGTGATTTTCCTCATCGTGCTCGGCGTGGTCTGGCGCTACGTGGTTCCTCCGGTCAAGCGCGCGATGACCGAGCGCCAGGAAATGGTCCGTCGGCAGATCGAGGAGAGCCAGCAGGCCCGCACGCGCCTTGACGAGGCCCAGACCCGTTACTCCGAGGCGCTTGCCGAGGCGCGCGTCGAGGCGGCCAAGATCCGCGAGGCGGCCCGGGCCGATGCGCAGGAAATCAAGGACGAGATGCGTCAGCAGGCCGAGCAGGAAGTGGTGCGGATCCGTCAGCGTGGCGAGGAGCAACTGGCCACTCAGCGCGAGCAGGTCGTCCGCGAGCTGCGTGGTGAGCTGGGCAAGTTGGCCGTGACGCTGGCCGGTCGCATCGTTGGTGAGTCGGTCGCCGACGACGCCCGGCGAGCCGGCACAGTAGATCGCTTCCTCGACGAGCTGCAGGGTATGGCTGCCACCGACAGCGGCCCAGAAAGCGGTACTGACGGTGCCGTTCCGGTGCCCGGCGGCCGGCGGAAGCGCTGATGCAACCGGCCAGCAGGGCGGCGTTGGCCACGGCCCGCGAGCAGCTCGACAAGCGCATCTCAGGGGCAAATGCTCAGGACCGCGAGCGTGTGGGTGACGACCTTGGCGCTGTCGCGGCAGTGCTCGGGCAGCAGCCGGCGGTCCGGCGGCACCTCGCCGATTCCTCGGCACCCCAGCAGGTTCGCAAGCAGATGGTCGAGGCTTTGTTCGGCGGCAAAGTGAGCCGGATCAGCCTCCAGGTATTGGGCGACGTGGTCGCCTGCCGCTGGTCTCGACCGCTGGACTTGGTCGACGGGATCGAGGAGCTTGCCAGGCAGGCGCTGCTCATGCTGGCCGAGCGGGACCGCAGCCTCGAGGACGTCGAGGACGAGCTGTTCCGGTTCGGTCGCATCCTGGCCGCTCAACCGCGCCTGGAGACGCTGCTGGGGGATGAGAGTGCGCCGGCCGCGCAGCGGCTGGAGCTACTGAACACGGTGTTGGCCGATCGCAGCCGCCCGGTGACTCGCCGGCTCCTAGAGCAGGCGGTTCGGGCGCCACGGCGGCGCCCCCTGGGTGACATCGTCGAGGTACTCGTGGACCGGGCAGCGAACCGCCGGGAACGGTCGGTGGCCCACGTCAGCGCCGCGGGTCCGCTGTCGCAGCAGCAAGAACAGCGGCTGCTCGAGGTGCTCGATCGGATTTACCGGCGGCCGATCTCGCTCAAGGTCGACGTCGATCCCACGCTGCTGGGTGGGCTGGTGATCCGGGTGGGCGACGAGGTGATCGACGGCAGCGTGGCTGCCCGGCTGGACAAGGCGCGCCAATGGATGTCCCGGTGAAGCGCATGATGAACGATCGACACGAGAGCAGGGAAAGATAGCCATGGCGGAGCTGACGATCTCCTCGGATGAGATCCAGAGAGCGATCGAGAACTACGTCACTTCCTTCTCGACCGAGACCTCGCGTGAGGAGGTGGGTGTCGTCACCTACGCCGGTGACGGCATCGCCCGGGTCGCGGGCCTGCCCTCGGCGATGACCAACGAGCTGCTGGAGTTCCCCGGCGGCGTGCTGGGCGTCGCGCTCAACCTGGAAGTGCGCGAGATCGGTGCGGTCATCCTGGGCAACTTCGGGACCATTGAGCAAGGCCAGGAGGTCAGGCGAACCGGCCGGATCCTGTCGGTGCCGGTCGGGGACGAGTTCCTCGGTCGGGCGGTGGATCCGCTGGGCTACCCGCTGGACGGCCTGGGCGACATCGCCGCCGACGAGCAGCGGGTCCTGGAGCTGCAGGCCCCCTCGGTGATCGACCGGCAGCCGGTGAAGGAACCGCTGCAGACGGGCATCAAGGCGATCGACTCGCAGACCCCGATCGGTCGCGGCCAGCGCCAGCTGATCATCGGTGACCGCAAGACCGGCAAGACCGCGGTGTGTATCGACACGATCATCAACCAGAAGGCGAACTGGGCGACTGGTGACCCGGCCAAGCAGGTGCGCTGCATTTACGTGGCGATCGGCCAGAAGGGAACCACGATCGCGGCGGTCCGCCAGACGCTCGAGGACGCCGGCGCCCTGGAGTACACCACCATCATCGCGGCACCGGCATCTGATTCGGCCGGCTACAAGTGGCTCGCGCCCTACACCGGGTCGGCGCTGGGCCAGCACTGGATGTACCAGGGCAAGCACGTACTGAT
>JBGSWT010000856.1:0-4338 GCA_041751815.1 Pseudonocardiaceae bacterium | reverse complement strand
GCCGCCCAAGCGCTGGTGGAAGCCGATGTCCGGGCTTGCGCGACGCTGTCCCGGCTCGGTGCCGCCCTGCTGCGCAGCTACGTCGGCGATCGACCAATGGTGCTGCACACGCACTGCAACGCGGGTGCGCTGGCTTGCGTGGAGTGGGGCACCGCGCTCGGGGTGGTGCGGACGCTGCACGCCGACGCGCTGGTCCGGATGGTGGTGGTCGGGGAAACTCGCCCGTTGCTGCAGGGGTCCAGAATCACCGCGACCGAACTTGCCCAACTAGGGGTGCCGCATCAGGTGGTCATCGACGCTGCCGGTCCGGGGCTCATCGCCAGCGGACGGGTGGACGCTGTCATCGTCGGAGCCGATCGGATCGCGGCCAACTATGACGTGGTGAACAAGGTGGGCACCTACCCGCTCGCGCTAGCCGCGGCCAGGGCTGGTATCCCGTTCGTGGTCGCTGCTCCGTCTGCCACCCTCGACCCGTACACGCCCTCCGGTGCAGCGGTCACCATCGAGCACCGGGACCCCGATGAGGTGCTCCTGGTGGGAGGTTGGCGGATGGCGCCGGCCGAATCCACTGCCCTCAACCCAGCCTTCGACGTGACCCCTGCCGACCTGGTGACTGCGATCGTCACGGAGTCCCGGGTGATCGAGCCGGCGGGCTTCGATCAGCGGATCAAGGTGCCCGCGATGCGAGCGGTCCCGGCTCGCTGACTAGTGCCGCTCAGCCGGCGAGCCATTCGCCGACGTGCTCGGCCTCGGCGCCGATGGTCGTGGAGTCACCGTGCCCGGTGCGTACCTCGGTCTCGGCCGGCAGTGTCAGCAGGCGGGTGCGGATCGAGCCGATGATCTCGTCGAAGTCCGAATATGACCGGCCGGTGGCGCCCGGACCACCCTGAAACAGGGTGTCCCCGCTGAACACCACATTCAGGTCGGGGGCATGCAGGCAACACGAGCCGGGGGAGTGCCCGGGGGTGTGCAGCACGTGCAGCGTGGTACCTGCGACGCGCAGCACGTCGCCGTCGGCGAGTTCGGCGCTCGGTGGTGGGGTGTCGGGGTGCGCGAGCCGCCACAGGACGTGCTCCGCGGGGTGCAACAGCACTGGCGCGGCCAGTATGCGGGCCAGCTCCGGTGCGGCGCTGACATGATCGTCGTGGGCGTGGGTGCACACAATGCCCAGCACCTGCCGATCGCCCACTGCGGCGGCGATCGCGTCCGCGTCGTGCGCGGCGTCAACAACGATCACTTCCCGGTCGTCGCCGATGAGCCAGACGTTGTTGTCCACCTTCCACGTCCCGCCGTCCAGGCTGAAGGTGCCCGACGTGACCACCCGCTCGATCATCCTGCGCTCCCTCCGGCCGTGCTCGTGAGTGCGTAACAGTGTTAGGACACTGTTACGCACTCACGAGGTGCTGCGAAGCAGCACCACACTGCGCAGCACCTCGCCGCGCTCCATCTTCTCGAAGGCGTGTTCCACGTCGTCCAGGCTGATCGTCTCGGAGACGAACTTCTCCAGTGGTAGCCGTCCCTGCAGGTGCAGGTCGACGAGCATCGGGAAGTCCCGCTCGGGCAGGCAGTCGCCATACCAGGATGACTTGAGCGCCCCGCCACGGCCGAAGAACTCCAGCAGCGGGATGCCGGGCACCATCAGGTCCGGGGTGGGCACTCCGACCAGCACTACTGTGCCAGCCAGGTCACGGGCGAAGAACGCCTGTTCCCAGGTGTCCGGCCGGCCGACCGCGTCGATCACGACGTCGGCTCCGAAGCCCCCGGTGTACTCCCGCACTGCCTCGACGACGTCGGACTCGCGGGCGTTGATGATGTGCGTCGCGCCGAACTCGGTGGCCCACCGCAGCTTACCCGGGTCGACGTCGATGCCGATGATCGTTGTCGCGCCCGCCAGCACAGCGCCGGCGATGGCGGCATCGCCTACCCCTCCGCAGCCGATCACCGCAACCGAGTCACCACGGGTGACGCCACCGGTGTTGAGTGCCGCGCCCAGCCCGGCCATCACACCGCAGCCGAGCAGCCCGGCGACTTCCGGCGCCACCGCGGGATTGACCTTGGTGCACTGGCCACTGTGGACCAGCGTCTTCTCGGCGAACGCGCCGATGCCCAGCGCGGGGGACAGCGCGGTGCCGTCGGCCAGCGTCAAGTGCTGGCCGGCGTTATGGGTGTTGAAGCAGTACCAGGGCTTGCCTCGTCGGCATGCGCGGCAGCGACCGCACACTGCCCGCCAGTTGAGGATGACGAAGTCGCCGGGCGCCACGGTGTCGACGCCGTCGCCGACAGACTCCACGACGCCTGCGGCCTCATGCCCAAGCAGGAACGGGAACTCGTCGTTGATCCCGCCCTCGCGGTAATGCAGGTCGGTGTGGCACACCCCGCATGCTTGGACAGCGACTAGCGCCTCGCCCGGGCCGGGATCGGGCACATGCACGGTCTCCACCGTTACCGACGCGCCTTTGCCGCGCGCCACCACCCCACGCACCTCGTGGCCCATTGCGACTCCCCGCGTTTACCTTATGACACCGTGGCTGCATGACACCGTGCTCGGTCACACCGACGGCGGCCAGCCTGCCACCAGTGTGCATACCTCGCGATAGGACACGGATAGCGTCCGGGCATGAGCGAACCCCGTTCCGGAATGTCGACCGAAACGGGGTTCTTGCCGAGCGAGCTTGCGCTCAGCGTGCCTTGGCCTTGGCTGCTTTGAGGGCCGCCTTGCGCTTAAGCTTCCTGGCGCGCTTCTTGGCACCTTTCACCGCGGCGGGCTTGCCTGCTGTGATCGCCAGTAGCAAACCACCGAGTAGTCCTGCGTTCTTCACGAAGTGCTGCTGGTGTGCCCTACGGTCATCGGGGTAGCCACCGGCCCAGAAGGGATGCTGAGCCACCGTGCTGGGGATCAGCTCCACGGCGAGCACCGTCGCAGCGATCCGAGGCGCCCAACCGAGTGCCATCATCAGCCCGGCGGCGACCTTCACCGCAGCGCTCGCCTGCACCAGCAATGCCGGATCGACCGGTTGTTTCGTAGGCATCATGCCCTGGCCCTTAGCCAGCAGCGGCGTGGCCGCCTCGATCCTCGGCTTCGGGTTGACCAGTGTGCCCACTCCATCGACGACAGACGCAGCGGCGAGTAGTGGACGGGCAATGCGGCGGAACACGGTGGGCTCCTTTCCGAGCTCTCGGTCCGAGCTCTTCGCTTTCGCACCGTAGCGCCCCTGGGCCGCGGCGAGCATGAAGCCACCCATCTGGGGCACTGCAGGGTTTGTCGATCGCTGGATCGGGGTAGCTGGGATGCGTCGCCATCAGAACCTGCCCGCGTCGGGCAGCGTGCAAGCCTTCGAGCACGAGGCCACCCACCCGGGGCAGGCGCGCAGCGCCTGAACGGTCCTCGTGAGTGGCATTGAGTGCTATAACACTGTTACCCACTCACGAGCCTGGAAGTAAGCGTGGCCAAATCCCGGGATCCCATCGCAGACCTGCGGCGGATCGCCTTCCTTCTGGAGCGTGCCCATGAGGCGACCTATCGGGTTCGGGCGTTCCGGACGGCGGCCTCGGTGCTGGCCGCTCGGGATGACTTGGCGCAGCGCGCCCGGGCGGGCACGCTGACCTCGCTGGCCGGTGTCGGCGAGGTCACCGCCCGCTGTGTCACCGAATCCCTCGCGGGAGAGCAGCCCGCTTACCTGTCCCGGCTGGAAGCGGCCGGTGACGCATTAGCGGTCTCGGAAAGTCTGAGGCCGGAAGGGGCGGCCCTGCGTTCGGCGTTGCGCGGGGACTGCCACACCCATTCCGACTGGTCTGACGGCGGCTCGCCGATCGAGGAGATGGCGGTCACCGCTCGCGCGCTGGGCCACGAGTATCTCGTGTTGACTGATCATTCACCGCGGCTCACCGTCGCCAACGGGCTTTCTGCCGAGCGGCTGCGCCGCCAGCTCGACGTCGTCGCCGCCCTCAACGAGAGTCTCGCCCCGTTCCAGATTCTCACCGGGATCGAAGTGGACATTCTCTCCGACGGTGCACTGGACCAGTCCGAGGAATTATTGGCGCGGCTAGACCTTGTAGTCGCCTCGGTGCACTCGAAACTGCGGATGCCGGCCGCGGAGATGACCGAGCGGATGCTCACCGCGGTGGCCAATCCACATGTCGACGTCCTCGGGCACTGCACTGGCCGAATGGTCACCGGCTCGCGCAAGCGCCCCGAGTCGCAGTTCGACGCTGATGCGGTGTTCGCCGCCTGCGCCCAACACGGCGTTGCGGTGGAGGTCAACTGCCGTCCCGAGCGGCTGGACCCGCCTAAACGGCTGTTACGGCTGGCCATCGAGGCCGGTTGCCTGGTCGCCATCG
>JBGSWT010000855.1:0-1661 GCA_041751815.1 Pseudonocardiaceae bacterium | reverse complement strand
CTGCGCCGTGAAGTGGTCCGGGCTGTGGTTCGTCGTCGGGTTCGGGCTTCTGGTGGTGGCGTGGGACGTGACGGCGCGCCACGTCGCCGGGGTGCGGCGGTGGGTCACCGCGGGGGTGCTGCGTGACGGGCCGGTGGCCTTCGTCCACCTGGTCCCGGTCGCGTTCGTCACCTATGCGATCACCTGGTTCGGCTGGTTCCGCTCCGACAACGGGTTCAACCGGTACTGGGCGCGCGACAACCCCGACTCGGTCCTGACCCGGCTGCTGCCCGACTCGGTGGCCAGCCTCGCCCACTGGCACCAGGCGATGTACGACTTCCACGTCCAGGTCGGCGACCCCCACATCTACGAGGCCAACCCCTGGTCGTGGATCGTGCAGGGCCGGCCCACGCTGTTCGCCCACGCCGACGTGAGCCGGGGCGAGGCGGGGTGCAACGCCGACGCCTGCAAGCTCGACGTGCTCAACGTCGGCAATCCCGTCGTCTGGTGGGGCGGCGCCCTGGCGATCGTGATCGTCGTCGCGGTCTGGCTGCTGAGCCGGGACTGGCGCGCCGGGGCGCTGCTGGTACCACTGGCCGCGGGCTGGTTGCCGTGGTTCCAGTTCCAGGAGCGGACGATCTTCACC
Source organism: Pseudonocardiaceae bacterium (assembly GCA_041751815.1). Classification (GTDB taxonomy): domain Bacteria; phylum Actinomycetota; class Actinomycetes; order Mycobacteriales; family Pseudonocardiaceae. The sequence continues at coordinate 1,036 of JBGSWT010000855.1, read as the reverse complement.
TTCTACGCGGTGGCGTTCGTGCCCTACGTGGTGCTGGCGCTGACGTACGTGCTGGGGATGCTGCTCGGGCCACCGGGCGGGGCCGTGCGGCGGCGCACCTGGGGTGCTGCGGTGGTGGGGGCGGTGGTGGTCTCGGCGACCGCCGTGTTCGTGCTGTTCTGGCCGATGTGGATGTACACCGCCATGTCCCTCGAGCGGTGGCAGCTGCTGATGTGGCTGCCCAGCTGGCGGCAGTAGCCGCGCCGGCACGATGTTGGTACCGTGCAACGCCAATGGATACTGTCCACAAGGAGGGCTCAATGGCGGTCACGCAGATCGACATCGACGACGAGGCCCTGGCCGAAGTCATGCGCCTGTCCGGCGCGCGCACCAAACGGGACACGGTGAACCTGGCGCTGCAGGAGTATGCCGCACGACATCGCCGGATCGCAGACCTCGACCACTTCGCGGAGTTGGCCCGTAACTGGGACTACGAAGGATGGCAGCGAATGCGACAGGCCGAGAAGGACGCCGCTGCTTGATCCGGTATCTCCTCGACTCATCGGCACTCTGGCGGTTGTTGCGCGATTCATCACTCCGTAGTGCTTGGCACGACGTCGTCTCCGAGGGCGCGGTCGGGACATGCCAGCCGCAACGGGTCGAATTTCTCCGGTCCTCACGACACGCGGACGAGTTCGACGAGATGAGCGTGATGTTCACGTCCCTGTACCCGGCGGTGCGTGTCCCCAAGGACGTCTGGCAATGGATCGACACTGCCCAATACCGGCTGTGCCGGCATGGGGCACACAAGGGGTTGTCGGCAGTGGACCTGCTGGTGTGTGCCACAGCAGCCATACAGGGACTGGTGATCCTCCATGACGACAACGACTACGTCACGGCCGCCCATCATCTGACAGACGTGGTCGAGCACCGGGTGCACGACCTGTCCGGACTCTGACCCACCACCGGCTGTTGGGCGCGGGATATCGCATGGGGCACCACCACGGTCACGCCGCCACTGCGGCCGCTCCACGCCACCGCGGCCGCCTCGTCGCGG
>JBGSWT010000854.1:0-1553 GCA_041751815.1 Pseudonocardiaceae bacterium | reverse complement strand
ACTGCTTGCCACTCACGAGGCGCTGCGCAGCAGCGCCATGACTCCCTGGCCACCGGCGGCACAGATTGAGATCAAGCCGGTGGCAGGGTGTCCGGTCTCGAGCGCTCGCGCGTGCAGCAGCTTGGCGAGGGTGGCCACAATCCGGCCGCCGGTTGCGGCGAAGGGGTGCCCGACCGCCAGCGAAGAGCCGGTCACGTTGAGTTTCTCCCGGTCGACTGGACCCAGCGGGGCATCCAGGCCCAGCTCGCGCTTGCAGTAGTCAGCGTCCTCCCAGGCCTTGAGCGTGGCCAGCACCTGAGAGGCGAATGCCTCGTGGATCTCGATCAGAGCCAGATCAGCCAGCTGTAAGCCGTGTCGGGCGAGTAGTTTCGGCACCACGTGCACCGGCGCGGTGAGCAGCCCGTCTACGCCGTGCACAAAGTCGACCGCGGCGGTCTGCGCGTCCACCAGGTGCGCGAGCACCGGCAGGTCGCGCTCAGCGGCCCACTGGTCGCTGGCCAGCAGCACCGCCGACGCCCCGTCTGACAGCGGTGTCGAGTTGCCTGCGGTCATCGTGCCGGACCCGAAGATGGTCTTGAGCGTCGCGAGCTTGTCGATCGAGGTATCCGGGCGCAGGTTCTCGTCCCGGCGCAACCCGAGGTACGGGGTGATCAGGTCGTCGAAGAAACCGCGCTGGTAGGCAGCGGCGAGCCGGTGGTGGCTGGCCACCGCGAACTCGTCTTGTGCCTCCCGGGAGATCTCCCACTGCTTGGCGGTCACCGCGGCGTGTTCGCCCATCGACAGTCCCGTGCGCGGTTCACGGTTGCGCGGCGTCTCGGGGACGATCTGGCCAGGTCGTAGCCCGGTCAACGCGCGCAGCCGGGCGCCAGCCGACCGAGCCCGGTTCAGCGACAGCAGCACCCGCCGCAGGTCCTCATGCAGCGCGATCGGCGCATCGCTGGTGGTGTCCACCCCGCCGGCGATCCCGACGTCAACCTGCCCGAGGGCGATCTTGTTGCCGATCAGGATCGCAGTTTCCAGTCCGGTGCCGCACGCCTGCGCCACGTCGTAGGCCGGGGTGCGCGGGTCCAGCGCGCTGCCCAGCACGGCCTCGCGGGTGAGGTTGAAATCCCGGCTGTGCTTGAGCACCGCACCGGCCGCGACCTCGCCCAAGCGCTGCCCGGCCAGTCCGAACCGGGCGACCAGGCCGTCCAGGGTGGCGGTCAGCATGTCCTGATTGGACGCTTGCGCGTAGTGGCTGTTGGATCGGGCGAAGGGAATGCGGTTGCCCCCGAGGATCGCGACCGGTGCAACGGCGCGAGTCATGGCTGTCCCTCCTGCTGTGCGGGTAACCTACCTATCAGTAATGCTACCGATGAGTAGGGGCGTGATGGACGATCGCTACCAGTCCTTCGCCCGGTCCACTCTCGGGCGCATCCTCGTCCGCCGGCTCGGCCTACCCAACCCACCCCGGCTGCAGCGACACACTCCCGGCCGGCCGGTACTCGACGGTCCGGTGCTGCTCGGCGCCGCACCCGGGGGGCGGGCCGGCGTCCAGGTCGACGCGCTGCTCA
>JBGSWT010000853.1:0-3821 GCA_041751815.1 Pseudonocardiaceae bacterium | reverse complement strand
CACCCGCTCAGCCACCCGCCCCGGCACCGGCTGCGCCGACGCCGACCGGCGGTACGTGATGGGTCCACGTCGCCCACGTCGCCGACACAGACGTGGCTCATCGGCAGGCAGTCTGCGAAACCGGCTGGTGGTGGGTCGGGTGGCGCTCGTCCTCGCGCTGGTGGCCGCTGGACTCAAGCTGGTTCAGGTGCAGGGCCTGCAGGCGGCGGAGCTCTCGGAGCGAGCCGCTAACCAACGCACCACAGTCCAGACGCTGCCCGCCGAGCGCGGCACCATCACCGATCGCAATGGCACGCCGCTGGCGTTCAGCGTGCAGGCCCAGGCCCTTTATGCCCAACCCAACCGGATCGTTGCGGAGCAACGTGCGATGCGGGCCGATCCAGACCTGCACAAGCAGGAGATGGCCCGCCGGATCGCCCAGGTGCTCGATCCGCCGGTGTCCGAGCAGGAGGTCCTCAGCCAGCTGCGCAGCGACCGCACCACGGTGTTGCTGGCGCCGTTGGTGCAGCCCGCCCAGGCCAGGGCGATCCAGCAGGACTTCCCGGAGATCAGTGCGGAACACCGGGAGATCCGGCAGTATCCCGGCGGGGAGCTCGCAGCCAACGTTCTGGGCGTGGCGAACTGGCGTGCCGACGAGCGCAAAGTGCGCGGATTGGTCGGCCTGGAGAACTACGCCGACACCCTGCTCACCGGCCAGGACGGTCGCCGGGTGGTGGACACCGCCGAGGGTTCGGCCGCGATCATTCCGGGCAGCGAGCGCGGTGTCCGGCCGCCGGTGCCAGGTTCGGGGCTGGAACTCACTCTGGACTCTGACCTGCAGTTCACCCTGCAGCAGATGCTCGGCGACTTCGCGCGCAAGTACCGCGCCAAGGGGGCTAGCGCGGTGGTGCTCGACGCGCACACCGGCGAGGTCTACGCCATGGCCAACGAGGTCACCTTCGATCCGAACAACCTCGCCGCGGCAACCCCTGAGCTGTTGGCCAACCCGGCGGTGTCGGCGCCTTTCGAACCGGGTTCGGTGAACAAAGTGGTGACCGCTGCCGCGGCTATCGAGGGCGGCGTCTTGCAGCCGGACACCCCCTTGAGAGTTCCCGGCCACCTCCGAATCGCCGACCGGACGGTCTCCGACGCGTGGTCACACGGCACCTTGAATCTCACGTTCACCGGGGTGCTGGCCCGCTCGTCCAACGTCGGCACGCTGCTCGCCGCCCAGCGGGTCGGCGAGGATCGCTTTGTGGACATGCTGCAGCGAATGGGTCTGGGCCAGCGCACCGACCTGGGATTGCCCGGGGAAAGCGCCGGCCGGGTACCGGCCCGTGATCAGTGGTCGGGCAGCACCTTCGCCAACCTGCCCATCGGTCAAGGGTTGTCGATGACCGTGTTGCAAATGGCCGGCATGTACCAGGCGATCGCCAACGACGGCGTCCGTATCCCACCGCGCATCGTCCGCGCGGAGATCGCCCCGGACGGCACCCGGACCGCGACCCCACGGCCAGACGGCGTCCGGGTGGTCAGCCCGCAGACCGCGCGGACCGTTCGGGACATGCTGCGCGCGGTGATGCAGAACGTGCCTGGGCAGCAGGGCACCAGCCCGCAGGCGGCGCTGGACGGTTACCAGATCGCCGCCAAGACCGGCACTGCGCAACAGGTCAACCCGGCCTGCGGGTGCTACAGCAACTCCAACTACTGGATCAACTTCGCGGGGATCCTGCCCGCAGACGCCCCTCGCTTCGTCGTCGGAATCATGCTTGACGATCCGGCGGTCGGCAACGCGGCGTTGTTGTTCCACGACATCGCCTCCTACCTGGCGGGGCGCTACCAGATCCCGCTGTCTGCCGGACCCAGCCCGATAGCCACCCTCACCCTGGACTAGCGTGCCTACGGAGCCCGCCCACCACCACGGTGGTTGCCTACCGCCTGGGCTTGCAGCACAACCCCCACCCGACCCCGGACCGTGACTGCTTCTGTGACTTCCTCGTTGACCGAGACACCGCTGCGGCCGTCGCGCACCGCTCCGATCCCGCTGACCGCGCTCGCCACGCTGGTCGGCGCGATCGCCCCAGACTCCCGCCCAGATCAGGTGCCCCTGGTCACGGTCGAGGCCTGAGAGGTGTCATGAGTAGCCGTCCGATCGGCGACTACGCGATGCTCTCGGACTGCCATTCGGCGGCGCTGATCAGCGGGGACGGCTCGGTCGACTGGTTGTGCCTGCCCCGGTTCGATGCACCGTCGCTGTTCGGTCGCCTGCTCGACGACGACGCGGGGCACTGGTGCATCCGTCCCGCGGGCGACTACGAGACGAGCCGGCGTTACCTGCCGAAGTCCCTGGTGCTGGAGACCACGATGGTGACGCCGGGCGGTTCGGCGACGCTCACCGATGCCCTCGTATTCGACGCCGACGAACGGGGCCACGCGATCGGCCTGAACGCCCCGCACGTGCTCGTGCGGGTGCTCGAGGCGACCTCCGGCTCGCTGACCATCGACGCCGAGTTCGCCCCGCGGCCGGAATACGGCATCGTCCATCCCCGCCTGCAGGCGATAGCCGGCGGTGTGCTCGCCCGGGGCGGCAGCGCAGTGCTCGTCATGGCCGGCCCACCGCCGACGGTGATCGACGGATCCACCGCCCGCTGGCATCTGGACTTGGAAGCGGGCGACACGATCGCCTTCGCTTTGCATTTCGCGACAAGTTCGGACGCCTGCCCGCAGCCGTGGCCGGCCCATGAGGTCCAGCGACGACTCAACGCCACCTGCGAGGGATGGCGCTCGTGGTCCCGGCTGCATCAATCCTACGAAGGGCCGTGGGCCGACCTCGTGCATCACAGCGGTCGGGTCCTGCAGGGCCTGACCTACCAACCCACCGGTGCGGTCATCGCCGCGGCGACGACATCGCTCCCGGAGCACGTCGGGGGCGAGCGAAACTGGGACTACCGGTACGGCTGGATTCGGGACGCCAGCCTGACCCTGAACGCGTTGTGGATCGCTGCGTGTCCCGACGAGGCCGCGCAGTTCGTGTCCTGGATCATCGGAGCGGCCGGCACCAGCATGCAGCGCGACACCCGCCTGCAGATCATGTACGGCATCGGAGGCGAACACGATCTGTCCGAACGTGAGCTGCCGCACCTGCGCGGCTGGCGCGACAGCCGACCGGTGCGCGTCGGCAACGGCGCCTGGAACCAGCAGCAGCTCGACATCTACGGTGAGCTGCTCGACGCGGTGTACCGGCTCCGGGAGCAGCTCGGCGAGCTCGACGACACCACCCGCACATTCCTCGCCGACGTCGCCGACGTCGCCGTTGCGCGGTGGACCGAGCCCGGCCAGGGCATCTGGGAATCCCGCGGCAGCCCGCAGCATTTCCTGTACTCGAAACTGATGTGCTGGGTGGCGCTGGACCGTGCAATCCTGCTGGCGGAGCAGCTCGGCGCGACCGATCGGGTCGACGGGTGGTCCCGGGTGCGCGAGGAGATCCGGGACACGATCCTGCAGCGGGGATGGAACGACCGGGTGGGCTCCTACACCCAAGTGCTCGACGGCGACGAACTGGATGCCTCGGCACTCATGCTGGCCATCGTCGGCTTCCTGCCCGCGACCGATCCGCGGATGCGCGCCACCATCGACGTCATCGCCAAGGAACTGGCCGCGCCCTGTGGCCTGCTCTACCGGTACCGGTCCGAGGACGGTGTGGAGGGCGACGAGAGCACCTTCGTCCTCTGCACCTACTGGCTGGTGGAGTGCCTGGCGCTGGCGGGCGAGCCGGCCGCCGCAAGGGAGGTCTTCGAGCGCGTCACCGCCTATGCCAACGACGTCGGCTTGCTGAGCGAGGA
>JBGSWT010000852.1:0-2845 GCA_041751815.1 Pseudonocardiaceae bacterium | reverse complement strand
AGCTCGAACTGCCCGTCGCGACCGCTTTCGACGCGGTCCTCTCCGTTCCCACCACCACCCCGGAGATCACCACAGCCCTGGCATGACCGCCTCGATCGGCGCGGCCACGTCACCCTCGATGACGACTCCTGAGGCGCGCGTCCGCAACTGTCGCGCCATCGCGATAAGCCGCTCCGCGAAGGCGTGCTGCTCATCAGCCGTGGCACTGTTTTCCATCATGCGCATTGCCAGCGGCACCACATCACTGTTCAGCCGGGCTAACTCGGCCAGCAGTTCACGGTCGGCGCGGATCACAGCTCACGCCCGCCACTGCGCGCAGCGGGCGCATCGGTGCGAACCGTCGAGTCGAGTACGTAACGCAACGAGCCCGCATCCTGTGCGAATACGTAGGAATTCGGCTCGTTCGCGTTTCGGCTTGGCTGACTCACCGGCATCCCGTCTTTGCGCTCGTGGCTGGATGGCACCCAGCGCCGGGGGCAGCAAGCCGGCCGGACATCGGGGGCGTCCGTCGGGGCGCCAGCTCAGGCGCAGCCCGACGCTGGGGCCACGCAGAGTGAAGCGATGCGTCCGCAGTGTCGGCCATCTTCCGACACGATCTGCGACACTTCATGCACCATTCACGGTCGTCGAACGGGGCGTGCCTTGACCGATCGTCACACCATCGTCGAGGCCCGGCGTAGGTTGGGCCGGCAGCTCGCCGAGCTCCGCAAAGCGGCTGGTTACAGCCAGCACGAGTTCGCCCCGCTCACCCATTACACCCGCAGCACGATCGCCAACGTCGAGGTCGGTCGCCAGCATGCTTCTCGCGCATTCTGGCGACTCAGCGACGACGTACTGAGCGCCAACGGGATACTGAGCAGCGGCTTCGACGGCCTCCAGGAGCTCATCCGTCAGCACCATGAAGAGGTTGCCCGCGCCCTACGTGAGAAGTCTGAGGAGCAAGGTGTCCGTGCGCGGCGCGAGGTACCGTTTGATCCCATGAGGCGGCGAACACTCGTCACCTGGGGTCTGGCAACCACGGCCGTTGGTGGGCTGGGCCTTGCCCCGGTCGGCGCGGTGGGTGCCGCCGACGTGGGGCAGCTTCAGCGCACCGAAGCCCGGCTCCAGGCTCTCGCTCACCGACACGGCGGGGAGAGCCTCTGGCAGGCGGCTTCGGCATCGGCCGATGAGGGTTACCTCATGCTGGAACAGGGCAGTTACGGGCCGTGGGTCGGCAAGCAGCTTCTGATGGCGACCGGCAGGCTGCGACTCTGTGCCGGTTGGCTCGCGTTCGACGCCGGACGGCAGCATGCCGCCCAGGCGTCTTACACGGATGCCTTGGCATTAGCACGACAGGTTGATGATCGCGAGGCCGAGACAAGGGCACTCTGCGGTCTGGCCCGGGACAGCTATATTCTTCGTCGCCCGCGTGAAGCGCAGCGACTGGCGACCGCCGCCGGGCACGTTGCAGCATCCTGCAGCGGATCGCCTCGGCTAGCTGTCCTTTCCCATCTTCGTCACGCAGTGGCAAGTTCGCTGATGGCGGACGCGTCGGGGGCGGATTCGGCCATCACCCAGGCCCGCAATGCGCTGGACCGCGACCGCGATGAGCCGGTCGAGGAATGGAGTGCGTTCCTCACTCCGTCCGAGGTCGACGGTATTGAGGCCAGCTGTGCAGTCGAACTGGAACGGGCATCCCGTGCGGAGGCACTGTTGGAACAGGTCATCGTCGCCTACGAAAGTAGCCGATTCAGGCGCAATTGTGCCCTGTATCGAGTACGGCTCGCCCGGGCCCGCCTGGACGGCGGTGCGGTGGATGGCGCCGCTGAGGCGGCCAACGCGGCCGTCGATGATTTGTCCGGTGAGCTGGCAAGCTGGCAGGTGAGCAGCGAGCTGGATGCTGTCGCCCGCCGCCTCGCCCATTATCCCGAAGTCCCCGGCGTCGACCGCTTCCTCGCTCGCCGCGGCGCGATGAGCATCTAGTTTGTCGAACTCGGAGGTGCATCGATGGACGTCATCGTGCCCGAACTGGCCATCCATCAGCACGATGCCCGCGGTTTACACGAGCAGCGAGAAGACGTTCTCTCCGTTTATTCAGAAGCCAACGCTGATCGACTGGATGATCCCTTCTACTCCCTCTCACGTTACTGGGAACGCCTGACGGCCTACGCTTCACGCGATGGATTTGGCTTCGTGACAGGTCGGCTCGGTACTGAACTGGTCGGTTACGCGCTCGGTTACCCACTCCCAGCAGGATCAGGCTGGTGGCGTGGCATCCAGGGAGAAGTCGATCAAGCATTACTGACCGAAACCGGGCAGCGCACTTTCGCTTTCAACGAATTGATGGTACGCCCGCGGTGGCGCCGTCGCGGCTATGCCACTGCGTTGCACGATGCACTGCTTCGCCCCCGACCCGAGGTGCGGGCCACCCTTCTCGTGCGGCCGGACAACATTGCGGCCCACCACGCATATCGGTCGTGGGGCTGGCACAAACTCGGCGAACTCCAACCATTTGATGACGCACCGATATTCGACGCGATGGTACGTAAGTTGCATGAGTGACGCGTAGGGCACCCGCTCACGAATACCTCCGACCGCCTCCCGTTAGCCAGAGGCGACAGTTCCCTGTTGGAGCACCTCAGGCGGCATAGGACGATGAAGTCTCCAAGTGATCGCGATCGGCCGTTCGCCGCGGTGTTCCACCAGCGTCGCCTCTCCGAGGCACAGGGCGCCGAACCCACGTCGTCGTTGCGTGCTGCGCGCACGAACAGGACTACGTGGCTACCGCCCGCGAGATAGCGGCGGCCCGTGACGGAGGCGCGGGACGTACTGTTCTGAGACTCCCAGTGGAACAGATCCGCTGCGA
>JBGSWT010000851.1:0-1725 GCA_041751815.1 Pseudonocardiaceae bacterium | reverse complement strand
GCGGAGCGCGCGAACTCCTAGGTCCCCGGTCAACGCCGCAACCATCCGCTCATCAGCGTGAGGCGTTCTGCGTCAACTGCTGGGCGGGGTCCCTGGATCGTCGTCGGTCCCTGCATAGCGGTAACGGAGCTGGTGCTCGGCAGCGTGTGATCGGGTTGTGGCGACGACGAGCCGGGGCGGCCTGTGATGAGCGACGAGATGCCTCGAGGGCTCTCAATGCCGCGGAAGGCTCGCCCCGACCCAGCTGGTGGACGCACGACGCGTCAGGTTAGGCAGCCACCTCCGTGAGCGTCGTGGACTTGCGTCGGGTGCCGTGCGTGGCGATGTCGGGATCCCAGACCTGGCCAGTGGTGATCACGGCGTGGAGCTGACGCAGAATCGCGCCGGCGAGGACTGTCTGGGCCTGAGTGGGCTTGAGCTTGTTGGTCTCGCGGGTGGTGAGGTGTCGATAGCGCTCGGCATAGACAGGGTTGCTCTTCACCGCACCCCAGACCGCTCGCCAGGCTGCGGTCCGTAGGTGCGGTCGGCCGGCCCCGCTCAGGCGGGCGCGTCCAGCGAAGGTGCCTGAGAGGCGTTGACGGGGTGCCAGACCGGCGTGCTTGACCACCGCGCGGGAGCTGGTGAAGCGACACAGGTCGCCGGTCTCGGCGAGGATCGCGGCGGCCCCGACCGGGGAGAGGCCCTTGATCGAGCAGGCAAGCTCTGTGAGCTCCAGGTCGTCGAGAACAGCGACCATCCGCGCTTCGGTGTCGGCCAGCTTGGCTCGGGCGGTGTCCCAGTCCTCGATGATCCAACCGATGCGCTCGAAGGCACCACGGCGGTGCGCGATCACGCCGGCGGGATCGGCCAGGGCAGCATAGAGGTTGCGCAGGATCCGCAGGCAGGGACGGATCCTCCCGCGACGGGTGAGTTCCTTGCGGACAGCGTGCTCGAACCGGGCTGGCCCCAACCTGGTGGTGCGGGTGAAGTCCCCGCCGTCGGGGGTCATGAGCACGTGCATGCCAGCGAGCCAGGTGTGGGACTTGAACGGCTGCTGGGCGGTGGTGACCGCGGCTGGCCAGACGCACTCGAGGAGGTCGCGGATTTGCTGGACGCAGGCGACGTGCTCGTCGAGGAGCTGCTCGCGGCGCACCCCGAGGTGACGTAGCCGTCCCCAGGTCTCATCGACTGGTTCTGGCAGGTAGCAGCGCAGCTGCGCAGTGAGCCGGGCGATCAGCACCGCGTCCTTGTCGTCGGTCTTGTCGGTGGTCAGGTCCTCGCTCTTTCTGGCGCCTGCGGTCAGCATCGGCTGCACGCACACGAACGACATGTCCCGCTCGCCGGCCAGTTGGCCCAGCACCCGCCACCGATGACCGGTGGGTTCGCATGCCACCGTGGCCCCGGCATAGCCGGCCCTGGTGCTGCGCTCAGCAGCCCAGTCCAGCGCGGCACCCAGATCCCAGGCCTTGCACCGAAACGTGCGCCGGGCCAGGACTTTGGAGTCGTGATCGGTCACGACCACCATCTGCTTGCGTTCGGCGAGATCGATCCCGACGATCGCGTTCGTCACCGGGACTGCTGCCCGCAGCTTCGAGAGCCGCGCGTTTCTATTGCGGTCACCCCGCGACACGCCATTACCGTGGTTCATGAACGTCCTCCTGTTGCGATGGGACACCAAGCCCGACAAGCGCATCAGGAGGACGTTCCCAACGCCAGACCGAAAACGCTCAACGTCTTCCTATGCCG
>JBGSWT010000850.1:0-3615 GCA_041751815.1 Pseudonocardiaceae bacterium | reverse complement strand
GCCGCGGCGTTCGTCGGAGCCGGTATCGAGAACGTGCCGGCGCGCCACGCCGTCGAGGTGCTGGTGCAGGCCCCGGCGGTCAGGGTTCGCGATCAGGTCGGCCGGTGGGGCACCGTCGAGGACATCGATGACCAGCGGTGCCTGCTGCGGATGACGCCGGACTCTTTGGACTGGCCCACCATGATCCTCGGTGCAGTCGGCGCCGATTTCGAGGTGATCCACCCACCCGAACTGGTCTCCTACATTCGCGAGTGGGGCGACAGGTTCACTCGTGCCACCGCATCAGTCGACCGCAACTAACCCGCTCTGAGGCTGTTGCCGATTTGCGCCGTGAACACGACGCCACCGACGTGACCAGGCCCTATACACGTCGATCGCGTCGAGTTCACGGCACGTCCGACAATGCCGACCTATTCGCGTAGGTTCGTCAACGTACATGAAGCCACTGGCAGAGCAGCCTTTTGGTCTCCTGACACAGCCGGGCGGGTTCGGGGGAAGTCCGCCACGATTGGCTCCTTTTTAGGCTCCCTTGGCGCTCCACAAAGGACGGCCTCTGGCGTGATCTTCTAGCGCACTGATCTACGCGCTTACGCCAAGGCCGTGGTCGAGCTGATGGTGGCCGTGGGGCACTTCGGCCGGGCTGGGCAGGTGCCGCAGCTCACGGCGGCGCGGGCCATGCGGACATGTTCCTGCTCGTGGTGCTCGGGGCCACGTCCGGGTACAGGGACGAATAGGGAGTGCCTATCGACGCAGCTGGCACCGGGCAACCGCGGAAGGTCGACCAAGATGCACTGGAGCAGCTTGATCGTGCCCTCTCGATCCACCGCGCCGTGTCCAGCACGGAGATCTTCGCGGCGGAACAGCACCGCGCCCGGTGGTCAAGCGCGGGCCATTCCGAGCGTCCTCAGTTAAACTCGCTGGCACGTACACCGGCGGTGAACGCCGCCCACTCAGCCGGAGTGAACATCAGTACCGGTCCAGTGGGGTCCTTCGAATCCCGGACGGCACGGCCACCGTCAGGTAGATCGGCAACCTCGACGCAGGCGCCGCCATTGCCGTTGCTGTAGCTGCTCTTGTGCCAGGTGACGCGGTCAATGTTCATGGTGCACTTCCTGTTGCTCGCTCGCCCTATAGCTCTGATGCCAGCCTAGCCACCAGTTGCAGGGATGCATCAGCCGAGAGCGCTGTCTTGCTGAGTTGCTCGAACATCGCCGTGTAGCGGTCGACGTCTGCGGGCCGCTCCAGGTAGAGCGCACCGCGATCGACCTCCAGGTAGACGCAGTTCATGCCCAGGGTGTCGGCGAACCGCAGCAACGTGAAGGCCGATCCGATCGAAGGGTGTGCCCCAGCGCTGAACGGCTGGACCGAGACGTTGACGTGTGGCAATCGCGCGACCTCGGTGAGGTGGTTCAACTGCTCGCGCATGACCGTCGGACCGCCGACTAGGCGGCGCAGCACTGCTTCGTCGAGTACCACCCGTAGGCTTGGTGCCCGGTCCCCGAAGAGGCGTTCCTGCCGGGCGGTGCGGAACGCCACCAACCTGGCCAGTTCGTCGGCGCCCGCACCGGGGCGGGTTGCGGCTGTGATGGCCTCAGCGTAAGCCGGGGTCTGGAACAGGCCGAGCATGAGCCCACTCTCGTAGACCCACAGCTCTGAGGCGTCCTCTTCCAAGCCCACGTAGGTACGCACCCAGTCGGGAACGGTGTCGCCGTAAGCGGCCCACCATCCGCGCTGATTCGCATCGCGTGCTAACCGCAGCAGGGTGTCCGCGTCGGGTGCGCCCACCCCGTAGAGCTGGGTCAGCAGCCGCACGTGCGTGCCCTTGATGGCTTGGCGACCCAGCTCGATCTTCGACAGGGTCGAGGTCGAGACCTCCAGCCAGTCGGCTGCCTCGCGAGGTGTCTTGCCGGCGGCCTCGCGCAGTCGTCGTAGCTCAAGGCCCAGTTGTCGGCGACGCACGGTCGGGCCACGGGTGGCGCTCATGAGAGCGCATTGTGCCCTGTCGTCGCGCGTGGAGCGCACAGGTTCACTCTATCGCGATATTCCGTCACGATATTTCGTTAGATACGTTTCGTTTGGTTGACGTCCTGACCGCTTCGGCGTCTCGACGTCGACAAGTCCCACCCCGGGTGATCGCTCGCCCGAGCACCGCCCGGGGTGGGCGCCGCGTCGCCGAGGGACCCCCACTCCTGCCCTACGTAACGGCGACGTAACGTCATCGACCTGCTGCACCGCCTGGTCGAGACCACCACCCACCTGCTCGCCGCGGACGCCGCGGGAATACTGCTGTCCGACGGGCGCGGCCAGCTGCAGGTGATGGCCTACTCGACCGAGAGGGTTCTGCAGCTGGAGCTGCTCCAGCTACAGACCGACGAGGGTCCCTGCCTCGACTGTTTCCACACCGGCCGGGCGGTCAGCGCACCGGATCTCACCGAGACCGCCGATCGATGGCCGCAGTTCGCCCCACGTGCCGCACAGGAAGGCTTCCGCGCGGTACACGCGCTGCCGATGCGACTACGCACGGAGACCATCGGCGAACTGAACATGTTCAGCACCCAACCCGGCCCGCTGCCGCCCCAAGACCTCCGGGTCGCCCAGGCGCTGGCCGACGTCGCCACCATAGGGATCCTGCACGAGCGCGCCATCCGCCGCAGCGAGATCCTCAGCGGGCAACTACAGACCGCACTCAACAGCCGCGTCCTAATCGAACAGGCCAAAGGCATCCTCGCCGAACGCCGACACATCAGCATCGCCGAGGCATTCACGCTGATGCGCACCTACGCCCGCGACCACAACCGACGGCTCTCACAAGTAGCACGAGCGATCATCGCACCCAGGCCCACGACATCGCCGACTTGACGATGTCGCTGACCGGACCACGTCCTCCGGGCTGACCACAAGCCCCCGATTGGCGCTGGGTCATGCCAGGGCGGGCTGCTTATCGACAAGGACGGGACCGCCCGCTGGGTGCGGAGGATCCCTGGAGGTCCCCGGCTGATATTCCGGTGATACTCGGTGCGATTACCCGATGCAGCCGTCTACCGGGTGAAACTTCCGGTGCAGTTGGGCGGCTACTGCCGTTTCTGGGTGGATTTCATGATCACGAATCGGTCATCCTGTGCGCGGTGACCTGCAGTGATGTTGATGGGCCTACCCGTCACGCACGAAATTCGGGTCGTGTTCTCGGACTTGGGCGAGCCGCCGGATCCGCCCTGCGTTATTCAGCTGCAGCTCCGCGACCAGCTCACTGACGGGACTGTGACATACAACGGTTCACACGAACCCAGGTTGCTAATCAGATACAGGCCCACCCCGCTGGCGTTCACCGCCGCCGCGCACGCCACACACATGATGGAACGCAACCGGCACACCGTCAGCACCGGCGACCTCGTTGATCGCCGCCAACACCCTGATCGCCCGGTCCACCGCTACCACCGCTCCCTCACCAACCGGCGTCGCCTACCCCGCCCCGACGCTAGGGCGTGTCTCATGGATCTTGGTTGGTGGGGTTGCGGAGCCAGATTTTGATCGAGGCGACGTCGACGGTGCCGTTGAAGACGAACTCGCGTTTGTCGGTGCGCAGGGCGACCGCGCGGAAGGCTTTGAGCTTGTTGT
>JBGSWT010000849.1:0-2653 GCA_041751815.1 Pseudonocardiaceae bacterium | reverse complement strand
GTGAAAGGGGTGACCATGGCGGTGAGCACCCGACCGAAGGGTCGCCCGGACGTCGAAGTCGGCGCAGTACTCATGTGCGGAACGCTACCGGTCGGTACCACAGCCTTCGTTCGCCGAGGTGGGTCGCTTCGCTACAACCCTCGCTGACTGCCCTGGAGAGCGGCTACCGCAACTTGATCCCCCTCGATCTCGACGATTGCCTGGTCGCGACCGAACGCATGCAACGTCAGCTCCTCGGGGCAACCCACTACGGTGACCGAACGTTCACCGCGCCGGGCGGTGCGCTCGGACCCGTCCGGCAGCCGCAACACGACGCCGACCGGCGAGTTCCGGTATAAAATCCGGGCCACCCGGAGCAGGCCCCACAGGTATCCTGCACGGCGTGAGTCGGCCGGTCGCGGTTCCCATCCCGTTCGGGCTCGGCGCACGTCCTCATGATGCACGAAGAACTCCATGGTGTTGATCTTCTGGTCCAACCAGGGCACGCTGTACGGGGACCACCGCGGGGGTCCGTGACGGACCTGGTCAACGAGCTGTGACCAGGGTCGTTGGGCGATGCTCGACTGCACCCGATCGGTGTAGCGAGCCAGCAGCGGCAGCAGGATGCCCCCGGCGGCGTCCGGCCGACTCTCCCGGACCACCAGATGCGCCGCCAGGTCGCGAGTCGTCCACCCCTCGCACAGCGTCGAGGCGTCCGGACCCACCTGATCCATCAGATCGCACAAGGCGTGCCGCTCGTCGGCCGCAACGGTGCTGCCCCCCATCGTCACTCATCCTTCCCGATCCGGCCCAGCTGAGATGGGCTCGATCCGCAGCAGCACCCGCTGGTCGCCATGACTGCACGCTACGCGGCCTCCGACCAGTCAACCCTCTGCCACGAACGGGCTGGAGGCGATCTCCGTCCCGTCCGGCAGGGCAGAGATCTCGAAGTCGCTGAACGCGTTGGGAGCCGCCTTGTGCAGCTGGCGAAGGCACTCCACCGCCAACGCACGGATCTCCACGTCGGCGTGCTCGGTGGCACGCATCGCGATGAAATGCCGCCAGGCCCGGTAATTGCCGGTCACCACGATGCGGGTCTCGGTGGCGTTGGGCAGCACCGAGCGAGCCGCCTGTCGGGCCTGCTTACGGCGCTGCGTGGCGTTCGCCTCGCCGGCGAAGTGCTCTTCCAACCCGGCCAGCAGGTCGTTGTAGGCCTGCTGGCTCGCCCTGACCGCGACGTGGAAACGCTCGTGCAGCTCGGGGTCGTCGGCGATGACCTGCGGCTCGACCATGGCAGCGTCCCGCTCGGGCACGTAGCGCTGGGACAGCTGCGAATAGGACAAGTGCCGGTGCCGGATCAGCTCGTGGGTCAGCGACCGGGACACCCCGGTGACGTAGAAGCTGACCGTGCCATGCTCGAGCACCGAGAGATGGCCGACCTCCAGGATATGCCGCAGGTAACCGGCATTCGTGGCGGTGGCCGGATTGGGCTTGCGCCACGATTGGTAGCAGGCCCGGCCGGCGAACTCGGCAAGGGCCTGCCCGCCGTCGGCGTCGGTGGACCACGGTACATCGGCCGGGGGGAAGAACTCGGTCTTGGCAACCAGCTGAACTCGCAATCCCACGGTGCTCACACCTGCGGCTGAGTCAATTGTCGCTGGGTCAACTCCGTCAGGCTGGCTCACGGCGTACCACTCCTCTCACACGGGCCCAGCTACGAGCGCGCTGGCACCTTACTGCGTCACAAGTGACGCCTTGACTGGCGTCACTTGTGACGCCATAGTTGACGTCATGGATTTGACACCTTACCTCCGCCAACTGCGTGAGGACCTCATCGCCGCAGCGTCGGCAGGTGACGAACAGACCCGGCGCACTGCGGCCGTACTGGGCGTTGCGCTGGAACCTGCGGCTCGCCTGGCGATCATGAATGCGATGTCCGACCTCGCCGCGGAGGTCACCGCCGCGTTGGACGACCGGGTGGTGGAGGTTCGGCTCGACGGCCGGGACGTGCGGATCGCGGTGAGTTCGCCGTCGGAGGACACGCCTGCCCGACCACGTACTGATGGCCCGCCACCGCCCCATGACGCCGGCGCAGTGCCTTTCGGCGACGCCAGCGGCGACATCAGGCGGATGACTCTGAGGTTGATCGACCAGGTCAAGGACCAGGCTGAGCGCGCCGCCGCCGAGCAGGGAGTCTCCCTCAACGCGTGGGTCTCCCAGGCGGTTGCGGGCGCGCTGCGCGGTGAGCCGTGGAACGAATCCCGCAGGACCCGAGAGGACCGTCGCGCTCGCAATCGAGTCCAGGGCTGGGTCCAGGGCTGAGCAACGTCCCCAGTTGTGTGAGCACGTTCTGAGCAACGTCGTTGAGGAGGAATCGTGGAGCACGGCGACGCCAACGCGCCGGTGATTCGGAAGGTGGAGTTCGAGTGTGCGGGACCGATCGACACCTCCGTCGAACTTGACAGCGGACGGTTGGACATCCAGCTTGAGGAAAGTGCTGGTAACGCTGAGGTGGCCGTGCAGGTCCGCGCCGATCCGGCCGTCCAGCCGCCGTGGACGGCCGGAATCGCCGGACTGCTGAGCTGGCTGGGTGACCAAGCCGGGGGTGGTGCCCCACCAGGGGAGCTGGCCGCCGAGGCTGTGCGCCGCACGGCGATCGACTTCACCGGCCGGC
>JBGSWT010000848.1:0-3032 GCA_041751815.1 Pseudonocardiaceae bacterium | reverse complement strand
GACTGGCGTCCGTGCTGGAGCCGGTCGTGTTCGGTGAGCGCGTTCTGCCCGATCTGCGCGGTCATCGAGCTCATCTCATCTCGCCGAGCACCGCAGCGGCGTAGCACCGGTCACCTGCGGCCATCGCCAGGTCGAGCGCCTGGACCAGGTAGCGCTGCGCCAGCGCGTGCCGCCCTACGTCTGCCGCGGTGAACCCGGCGAGTTTGGCGACCTGTGCGACCGCAGTCAGCAGCGCCTTGCCGACCTTGTCCGAATAGCTGGTGCGCAGCAGCCGGTCGGCCTCCCGATGCAGCAGCGACACCACCTGCTCGCGCATCAGCCCCGCGCCATAGCGTGCATCGAGTCGGCGCAGGTCGGTGACCTGATCAGTGAGGAGGTTCACCTCGGTCATGCTCACCCGCATGCCCTCATGCCGTGCGGTGCTCTCTGCGCCGGACGGCACCGTCATGGCGAACAGCGCTGGCTGCGAGAACGCCGCCGCGCTGAACGACGACCCCAGCAGAAACTACGTCGGTTCATGTCCTGTCCTGACAACCTCACGACGGTACGGACCGTGCCGTCCAGTGTCGCAGAACAGGTCAGGCCGTCAAATAGATCATCAGGTGTGGGGTTGCGGTCAGCGAACCCGCACTCGGTCACACCGACCTCCCGGTGCAGCCTCCGCGAGAGCACCTTGGCGACCAGCCGCGGCACCGGCCACCGCGGCCGGGACCCCTCCGCCATCCGCCGCACCGCGCTGACACCCGTACCGAGGTGCATCCCCTCCTCCGCACCCGCGGCCACCACCGCCCGCGCCAATGCAGCGTTACTCATCTGCGCCTCGTCCAGCAGCATCCGCAGCACGGCGTTCCCGTCGCCCGCGTGGTCCTCACGGCGCATTACGTCACATCCAGAGTGCTCGTCGCAGTGATCATTGACCGTCGCCGCTGATCGTGGCCCACTCTGGGCGTCTTGGGAAGCCCGACTTGTGAAGTGGCACCCAAGTGGCACTCCGACACCCCACCGACCTCAATGCCACGCACCGTGACCGCTACCCCGCCCACCCATGCGTTTGACTTCTAGTCACAGAGCAGCGACTCATCGTTACCGGAAGTCGGGGTGTGGCGAGCATCCAACAGCTGCGATGCGCGGTCGGCCGATGGCCATAGCCTGGGCCTGAAGAGGTCAGGGATGCGCGGGCAACATCAGGACCGTCGCATCTGTTCGGCACATGTCCACGAGTGCCGGTCACCGCCCGGCGGCCGGGGTGCTGTCGCGCAATTCTCGACCTGTCCCATGCATCCGGCAGCGTCCCATTGCACGGGGTGTTGCACATTCGGGCGGCTCACGGTTCCGAGATGTGTGGGCGGCGCTCCTGCGCTGTGTCCGCACCCTGGACCACCTCGCGCAGGTTGACAGCGAGGTTGTGGGCGGAGGACAGGGTGCGGGGGTGGTCCTCGCCCAGGACCTGGCGCCGCCGGGCGAGAGTGTCCTCGTCCAGGACACGAGCCGCCGCAAACTCCCCCACCACGGACAGGACGTGGGCGAGGTTGTGGGCGGAGGTCAGGGTGTCGGGGTGGTCCTCGCCCAGGACCCGGCGCCGCCGGGCGAGAGTGTCCTCGTGCAGGGCACGGGCTGGCGCATGCTCCCCTACCGTGGAAAGCACGCGGGCGAGGTTGTTTGCGGAGGACAGGGTGCGGGGGTGGTCCTCGCCCAGGACCCGGCGCCGGCGCGCGAGGATGTCCTCGTCCAGAGCACGTGCCGCCGCAAACTCCCTCACCGTGCACAGGACGCAGGCGAGGTTGCTGGCGGAGGTCAGGGTGTCGGGATGGTCGGCGCCCAGCATCCGGCGACGCCGGACGAGGGTGTCCTCGTCCAGGGTGCGGGCCTCTGTATATTCCTCCACCGCGCGTAGGTCGCGGGCGAGGTTGCTGACAGAGTTCAGGGTGTCGGGATGGTCGTCGCCGAGCCGGTCACGGTTGAGGTCGTAGGCGCGTTCGAACAGCGGCCGCGCCGTTCGCGGTTCCCCCCGCGTGTGCAGGTAGGTGCCAGCGCGGTCGAGGAGCCAGGCCACCTCGGCGATGACCTGCTCGAGGTCGCGGGCCGGGTCGGTGACCGCCAGCACATGCGATAGCAGCTGCCGCCACACTGGCCAACACCCCGGGTTGTTCCACGGCTCCTCCGGCACCGCATCCCGCACAAGCCGCACCGCCGTGTCAGCCCACCCCCCACCGCCCCCAATATCGGTGCGAGTGCGGGCGCGGAGCAGCGCCGCGGGCACCCGGTGCACCTGGATACCATCGGCACTGACCCGCGCCATCCCCCGCTGTCGCAGCACACCCGTCCGTTCGACAAACACCAACGGATCCCCCGCCGCCGCAGCCACCGCGGCGGGCAAATGGTCGGGACGGGTGACGTACAGGGACCACGGCACCGGTTCCGGACCCAGCCACGCCGCCACCGTCAACACCTCCAGTGCTGTGGGGTCATCGGCGGCGAGCCGGTCGAACGCCACCGCCCACACCGCCGCCACCGACACCGGATACCTCCCACTACCCCCGGCGCGGGCCAACACCTTCGCGGTGCGCTCACCGAACAGCCGCAGGTAGGTGTCGGCGTCCATGCCGGTATCGGCCAGCAACGCCGCTGCCTGGTCCACCGCCAACGGCAGATCCCCCACCGCCTCCGCGATCCACCCCGCATCACCGTCAGACAGGGCCGGGACCTGCGATCGCAGCAGCTCGACCGACTCGGGACGGGTGAACTCCGCCACGTCCAGCCCGGTCGCGACACCACGCCAGTCCGGGTTCCGCGACGTGATCACCACATGCCCGGACCCACCCGGCAGGAACCGCACCAGCTCCTGGGGCTGCTCGGCGTTGTCGAACACCAGCAACCATCGCTGCCGCTCCCACAGCTCCCCGAGCAACCGCGCCACCGCCACCTCGGCCCCGTCCGTCACCGCCGCCAGACCCAGCGCGCGAGCCAGCTCGGCCAGCCGGTCCGGGACCAAGTCCGGCTCCTGCGCCGACACCCACCACGCCACGTCGTAC
>JBGSWT010000847.1:0-2781 GCA_041751815.1 Pseudonocardiaceae bacterium | reverse complement strand
GGGTGGCCCGCGCTCTGGATGCCGCGACGCAGCCGGTCACCCGACCTCGCCTCCGCCTCGGTCCAGTTCCACACGGTGTACCAGGGCCTGGCCTCCTGCGAGGTCGACGGCGTGTTCCGCGCCATGGGCGTGGGTGATCCCGAGTGCCAGTGGCACGAGGCGCTCACCGCGCAGGTCGCCGGACTGGTCGGACACGCGATCGCTCCACTCGCCCTGTCCCCCGTGACTACGGCGAACCGCGGCGACCGCCGGACCGGTGCCCTACACCGAGGGACTCGCTGGTAGTCGTGGCCCGCAGACGCGATCATGAGCAAAGTTGCTCAGCCCTCTGAATAAAATCGGCCGCCATGTTGCGTCCTGGTTCCACGACCAGGCTGCACGGCGGACAACCAGCGCGCGGACCCACCCCGAACGGCTGGCTGACCGTCGTAGCCCGCATGCATGACCGAATTGGCCAGCAGGGTCAGGGTCGGGTCCGACTGTCGCGTCGGGGCGCCGGGGTTCCACGCTCCGATCGGGTTCCTCCCGTGGTCGTCGGGCTGGTGCGGTGGTGGCCAGGTTGGCGCGATGAGTGCGGTGACCGCCCGTCAGGCGTTGATCACGGCGACCCAGGCCGGTCGGCACGCAGGTGCAGCCATCGTCTCCGTTGCCCGTGGGTCACCGGGCAGGCAGCGTGCGCGCGGACGGTGATGGCGACGAGCTCACGGTCCGAATCCTTCACCTGCGCGTGGATCGTCGTCACAGCCGGACTGGCCATGCCGACCGTGGGTCCGGCAGTCGCCACCGGGCCGAGGAGCAGCTTGCGGGCCACGTCGACGTCCTGGTGTGACCACTCGTCGGTCTTGCTCGCCAGGGACTCCGCCGCGTCCAGATGGAGGTGGAGGTCGGTGCGCAGCAGGCGGAACGCGTCGGTGAGAGTCGGTGAAAGGGCGCCCATTGGCTGTCTCCTGGAGGGGTTCGGCGGAATTCTTTCTCGCTCCGACCACGTAGTCAGTTGACCATTGGGCACTTGACACCCCGGTTCTTCGGCGCATTACGCGTCGTTGCAGAATGGGTCACCAACAGGAGGTGCTCATGTCAGATCGCGAACCGACGATCCGCAGCCGGGAACTCGGCGAGGGACTGCGCCGAGCCATGAAGCGCGCCGGGATAAACGGCAACCAGGCCGCGCGCCAGCTCGACCTGTCGCCGACCATGATCTCGCGGCTGCTGTCAGGCCATCGCCACCCCACCGTCGCGCAGGTAGCGGGTTTCCTGGGCATGTGCCGGGTGATGGGCGCGGAGCGTGACCGGTTGCTGGCGCTCTGCGATGAACAGCACGTCCCGGGCTGGCTCCAGCAGCACGGCTCCCGACTTCCCCGGCAGCTTGTGACCCTGATTGACCACGAGACCAAGGCAGTGGTGATCGGCGACTTCCAGTCGACCGTGGTGTCGGGCCTGCTACAGACCGGCGACTACGCCCGCGCCGTGATCAGCCGTATCGCCAACGTCCCTGCGGACGAGGTCGACGATCGGGTGACCGCCCGGCTGGCCCGGCAGAGCCTGTTCGGCAGGGACCGTCCGGTGCGCTTCACCTTCTACGTGCACGAGTTCGTGCTCCGGCTACCGGTCGGTGGTCTGGCGGTGATGGCCGACCAATTGCACCATCTGCAACAGATGTCCCTGCGGCCCCATATCACGCTGCGGGTGGTGCCGGCCGCGTTCGGCGCGCACGCCGCGACCGCCGGGTCGTTCACGCTGATGGAGTTCGCCGAGTTCAAGCCGGTAGTGTACGTGGAGAGCGAGACCTCCAGCCTGTTCTTGGAGACACCGCAGGAGAGCAAGGCCTACCGAAGCATCCTGGCAGCTCTGGCGGATGCAGCGCTGGACGAGGGAGAATCGAGGGAGCTGATTGCCACGTTGGCAACCGAGTTCCGCGCGGATCGAGAGGATCATGATGACCACGCCTGAGCCGGACGGGATCGTCTGGCACACGAGCAGCTACAGCGCCGGCAACGGCGGCTGCGTCGAGGTCAGCTGGCACACCGGCAGCGACGAGAACGGTGCCGCGATGGACCGGGTGCTGGTGCGCGACACCAAGGACCGCACCAAACACGCCCTGATCTTCTCCGCCCCCGCCTGGCGGGCCTTCCTCGCCACGTTCACCCGCGGATGATCACGAGTACTGCTGACACCCTCGCAGGCTGGCGCACGTCAGCCTCAGAGCACGTTGGGGAGGCATGGGCAGAGGGTGATGCCGGCCAGCGGGCGAATCTCGCCAGCGAGTCGATGGTGCGGCGACCGGCTGTGGTGAGAGCGTGCACGGTGTCGAATGATAGCGAGTCTGCTGCGGGGCGACGGTCCGAGCCTTGTGCAGTGCCTCGAGCACCGTGGTCCGGTTGCCGTCCGGCACCTACGCGCGGGCGACCGCAAACCAGGAGTGTCCGGTTCCATTGGCTAAACAGCTCAGTCGATGGGAGGGAAGGCTGGCAGGGTGAGTGCGGCGATTCCCTCCTCAAGTCCCAGTGTAATCTTTCCTGGGGACAGTTGGCACAGCGATCTAATCGGTTGGCCGATGTGTAAGGCCCCCGTCAGAGTGCCACGCGCTAGGTCCCACAGCCGCACTGTTCCGTCGGTGCTGCCGGTGGCGAGCAGGGTGCGTCCGTCGGGTAGGCCCACCGCGGCCACCGCCCGTACCTCGCGGGTGTGGCCGGTCAGTGGTGGGCCTGTCGGGGTGCCGCTCGCCGGGTCCCACAGCCGCACTGTTCCGTCGGTGCTGCCGGTGGCGAGCAGGGTGCGTCC
>JBGSWT010000846.1:0-2717 GCA_041751815.1 Pseudonocardiaceae bacterium | reverse complement strand
ACCGAAGAACACCCGATGCTGATCGGTGCTGAACGGGCGCAGCCCTGGGAACGGGCACCGGCCGTCCGCCCAGCCCGATCCCCCCGCCGCATCGACCCGGCGCAACGCCTCGGACAGCTTCTCGCTGGCCTCAACCGGGTCGTTGGTCGTGTCCAGGTACTGAACGGATGGCAGGAGCGGATGCACGACCCCGTGCTCGGCCAACACGGGCAGCAACCGGCTTCCCCGTGCCCGTGCGATCCCCACCTCCGCCGTGCACCACACCGAGGCCAGATACACCGACGTCACCACGCAGACCACGGCGTCGGCCCACCGCAGCCGCTCGTGCAGCCGCTGCTCCCACTCCTCGCCGATGGCGATACCGTCGCGCAGGTCCTGGTCCAGGAACACCTCGTGGCCGTCGTCGCGCAGCCACCGATGCACCTCGGCCGCCAGCTCCTCATCCTCGCTGGCATGACTGATGAATACCCTGGCCACAGCACCCCTAGCCAACCTGTGCTGATCGCCCACAGCCCTGGTCGGCGACCTGCTCGTCAACGACTGCCCAGGTTAGCCACCCTGGACCCGTCCGGCCGAGCGGAATCGGCGTGGCACCCCGCGACACAGCCACCCCAGCAGCTGGGAGTAGCTGCTGTATGAGGGCGCCGCGGGGATGAGAGCATGGCGTGGACCAAGGAGGTTCTGTTGGACGTCGCCGACTTGGACACCGCGAACCGGTGGGCGGTGGTGGTCCGCAAGGGTGGAGCCCGACGCGCCCGCTGTGCGCGATGAGCCGGGCCCGCACACGATCCGCCACGGGCGGGTTCATCGAGCAGGTTCGGTTGGAGCCGCACGTCGGCACCGGCCGCTACCCGTTCACCCTGCCCGTGGTGCGGTACCTGGACCGGGCGGGTGGACTGGATCTGGACCCGCGGGTGACGTTCCTGGTCGGTGACAACGGCACCGGCAAGTCCACGTTGGTTGAGGCGCTGGCGGTGGCCGCGGGTTTCAACGCCGAGGGCGGCTCGCAGTCCTTCCGGTTCGCCACCCGCTCCAGCGAGTCCAGCCTCGGTGATCACCTGATCCTGCGGTGGGGCACCTGCAAACCACGGACCGGGTACTTCCTGCGGGCGGAGTCGTTCTACAACGTGGCCACCGAGATCGACCGACTGGACAAGGAAGACCAGGTTCCGCTGCTACCGGCCTACGGCGGCCGGTCGCTGCACGAACGCTCCCATGGAGAGTCCTTTTTGGACTTGGTCGTGCACCGGTTCGGCCCGAACGGACTGTATCTGCTGGACGAGCCGGAGGCGGCGCTGTCGGTGCGCGGCTGCCTGGCCCTGGTCGCCCGAATCGTCGAGCTGGTCGCGCAGGGCAGCCAGTTCGTGGTGGCCACGCACTCGCCGGTCCTGCTCGCCGTCCCCGATGCGCGGATCCTGCAGATCGACGAGGACGGGCAGATCGAGCGGACGGACTACGACGAGGCGGACCCGGTCACCCTGACCCGTGGGTTCCTCACCGATCCGCGCCGGTTCCTGCGGCACCTGCTGCCCGATGAGTAGCAGCCAGCTGGGCGATGACCCGCTCGGCGTTGCGGTGCAACGGGATCGCCATGCCCGCGTAGTCGCCCTGGTCGACCCGCTGCAGCAACCGGGTTGTGGCGTACAGCTGGGCAAGAAGCCCGTCGCGGGACTCCAGCAGCTCGGTCAGCTCAGTGCGGATCCGGTCGGCGATGTCGGGCACGAGCAGCGAGTGCACGTACAGGCAGGCCACGTCGTAGCCGGCCGGAGCGAGTCCCCAGCCCTCCCAGTCGATGAGCACGCAGTCCGGGGCGAGCACATTCGCCCAGTGCAGATCAGCGTGCGCTGCGGTCCACCGTGACACCGTGGGGTCACCGGTGCGGTCGCCGAAGAACACCTCCAGCCGTAGCGTCACGTCGGCCTGCCGCAGGTGTACCCGAGCGGTCCGGACCGTGGCGAGCGCGGCCAGCGAGGAGGCCAGTTCGGTCAACCACGACTTCGGTAGGTCGACCGGTTCGCGCAGCTCCGGGGTCGGTGAGCAGGCTGAGCCGCTGACCAGCGTCATCAGCTCGGCGCGCACCGCCCACCCCCCGTCCGTCCAGTCCCAGTGTCCGAGCATGCGGGGCTTGGCCACTTCGGTGATCACGTTCGCGTCTGCATTGCCGGTCCAGAACTCGCCACCTGCCCAGGCCTGCTGCTCGACCACCAGCCGCAACCACTTTTCGCCGCTAGTGGTGGCTACCCGGGCGCCGACGGACCGGTCGTTCCAGCCGAACGTCGGCTCGGCCAGCACGGTGGCCTCGGCGGTCGCCGCGGCCTTGGCGAACAGATCGGAGAGCCAGGTCCGGTGCGCGGCGTCCGCGACAGACAAGTCCGATTCGACTGACATACCCGCCAGGCTACGAGCCTCGGTGGACCGCGGTCAGTAGCGCGGCCAGCAGGAGTTGGGCTTGCACTTGATCGGATCACAGGTCGGGCTGCACCGCGGCGAGCACGTCGGCTGGCAGTGCGGATTGCACGAGGGTGAACAGTTCGGGTTGCACCCGGGCGCACAATCAGGACGGCACTCGTTCTTCGGGTTACAGGACGGCTCGCACGCACCCATTTCGCGTGCGGCGAATGCTGAGGCCAGCTCGGCGCGCACCGCCGCCGCCTGCGGGCCGTCCAGGATGTCGGCGAGTTCGGCGTCCAGCACGTTGCCGACTGGAAGCCATCGGG
>JBGSWT010000845.1:0-1717 GCA_041751815.1 Pseudonocardiaceae bacterium | reverse complement strand
ATCGGCGAGTTGCACCGGCCCGAGGCCCACGCGTTGGTCCCGGAACCGGACCCAGCCACCGGGAGCGGGCGTCACCGCACGCACCTGGCGGTGCACCGCAAAGGCCGGGGCGCTGAAGTCCACATGAGCGTCCTCGGCGGTGAGCTTTGCGGCGTGCGAGACACCATCGGCCGGTTGGGGTACTGGACGCAGGTTGCCATCGGCGATCCCATCCAGCGTGGCCACCAACAGTCCGGCTCCGGCGTCGGCCAACCGGGCCAGCAGCTCCCCCGCGGTGTCCTCGGGGCGGATCACCTCGGTGACCGTGCCGTACACCGGGCCGGTGTCCAGCCCCTCCTCCAAGGCGAAGGTAGACGCGCCGGTGATCTCGTCCCCATGGCGGATCGCGGCCTGCGCCGGAGCGGCCCCACGCCAGGCAGGCAGCAGCGAGAAGTGCAGGTTCACCCAGCCGTGCTGGGGGATGTCCAGCGCGAGCCGCGGGACCAGCGCGCCGTAGCCGACGATCGGGCAGCAATCCGGGGCCAGCGCCGACAGCTCGGCAAGGAAGCCCGGTTCCGTCAGGCGGTGCGGGGTAAGCACCTCCACCCCCGCCTTGTCGGCCAAGGCACCCACCGGGGAACGGGCCGGCCGCTGTCCCCGCCCGGCCGGCGCGTCCGGTCGGGTCAACACCGCAACGATCTCGTGCCGGTCGGAGTTCAGCAGCGCCTGTAGTGAGGGCACTGCCACGTCTGGCGTGCCGGCGAAGACTAATCGCACCGCTCAGCGCGCCTTGCCGCGTATCGGGTGCGGGCTGACCTTGACCACGGGCTCGGGGTTGCCGAACCAGCGTGCCTGCCGGATCTCTCGCATCGCCTGCTTGCGGATCTCGGGGTCGAGCCGGTCGATGAACAGCACGCCGTCAAGATGGTCGGTCTCGTGCTGGATCGCCCGGGCCAGCCGCTCGGTGCCGTGCACTTCGACCGGCTCGCCGTGCTGATCCAGCCCACGGGCGACGACCTGCAGGTGACGCCGGCAATCCCAGGACAGACCGGGAATCGACAGGCAGCCTTCCGGTCCGTCCTGCATCTCGTCACCGAGCACATCGAAGGTGGGATTGACCAGGTGCCCGGTGACGTCGTCCCCGCTGCCGTCGTCACAGCGGTAGGTGAACACCCGCAGCGACACGCCCAGCTGGGGCGCGGCGAGCCCGGCTGCATCCTCCTGGACCATCGTCTCCAGCAGGTCGCGGACGAGATTACGCAGCTCCTTGTCGAAGTCGACGACCTCGGCTGCGCGGGCACGCAGCACCGGATCGCCGAAGAGCCGGACAGGTTGCACAGCCACCAGCGCAGTATGCCTTGTGAGTGCACTAGGCCAGCTCGACTGGGTCGAGCTCGACCCGCAACGGGTCCGGTAGCTTGCGCGCGCTGCGCCCGGCCTGCAGTGCGGCTAATGCGGTGGCCAGCGCAGACCCCTCGGAGCGGGGAACCCGGATCAGCAACCGCTCTCGCTCAGGTTTTCCCGTGACGGGCACTGGGCCAAGCACCTCAGCCCGAGCAGGCACGTCAAGTTCGGCCAGGGTGTCCGGGCTGCCGTCGACCGCGGCCATCCGCACCGCGGGGGGAAAGCCGAGCTCGGTGCGGGCCGCCAGCTCGGCGCTCGCGTGGCCGGCCGGGTCCCAGCGGATCAGGGCCTGCACCGTGGGCAGCGATGCCTCGGCGACCACGACCACCCGGCC
>JBGSWT010000844.1:0-1974 GCA_041751815.1 Pseudonocardiaceae bacterium | reverse complement strand
CGCGGTCGCTGCAGTGCGGGTACCACGCGTGGACCTACGACCTGGACGGCCGGCTGATCGCGGCGCCCAACCTGACGAAGATGCCCGACGTCGACCGGGACTCCTACGGCCTGGCGCCGGTCCACGCGCGCGAGTGGCTGGGCTACGTCTGGGTCAGCGTCGCCGAACAGCCGCCGTCGTTCGAGGACACCGTGCTCGCGGAGGTGACGGACCGCCTCGGCGAGATGTCCCACCTCGACAACTACGCGATCGAGACCCTCGCCGTGGGCCGGCGCATCCGCTACGACGTGCGCGCCAACTGGAAGCTCGTCATCGAGAACTTCATGGAGTGCTACCACTGCGCCACGATCCACCCGGAGCTGACCGAGGTGCTGCCGGAGTTCGCCGACGGCCTGGCCGCGCAGGTCTTCGTCAACCACGGCGCCGCGTTCGGCGAGTCGATTGCCGGCTTCACCGTGGACGGCTCGGCCGGGGTGGACGTGCTGCCCGGCGTGAGCGCGGACCAGGACCGAAAGTACTACGCCATCACGGTCAAGCCGCAGGTCTTCATCAACCTGGTACCCGACCACGTCATCGTCCACCGGATGTTCCCGCAGGCCGCGGACCGCACCGTGGTCGAGTGCGACTGGCTCTACGCCCCCGGCGTGGTGGCGTCCGGGGCGGACCTCGACGCGTCGGTCGAGTTGTTCCACCGGGTCAACACCCAGGACTTCGTGGCGTGCGAGCAGACCCAGCCGGCCATGTCGTCGCGGGTGTACCGCGACGGCGGGGTGCTGGTGCCTGCCGAGCACCACATCCAGGGGTTCCACGACTGGTGGCGGGCCCGGCTGGACCACGGGAACGAATAAGCCGGGCAACCAAGTACTACCGGCGTTGAATTCACCCATTCCGACTGGGCGGCGGATGGTCATCAGTGGCCATACGCACTCAATATCCTCGCTCGACTGGAAGCCTCTTGCGCTGCCGCCTCGGCCCCCGCTAGTGTCCCTTCGCGATTGTTGGCCCGTGCGCCTAGCAGCAGATGCCCGGCGACGCCCTGTGACATACCACTGACACCTGGAGATATCATGTCCAGTACCACCGATGAATACACCGGCCCCACGCCACCGCCATTCGCGCCCGTAAAGAAAGGTTTGGCCGTTGCCTCGCTCGTGCTGGGCATATTAGCCATCCTTGGCTGCCTTATTCCTATTCTAAATGTTGTCAGCATAATTCTTGCCATAATTGCTATTGTCCTGGGTGCCGTAGCTCTGGTGCAGGCCAAGAAGCCGGGCCGGGGCGGCAAGGGATTGGCAATCGCAGGCATCATACTCTCTGTGCTCGCTATCATTGGCGCAATTGTGGCCAATGTCCTGCTCGGCGCCGCCGTCGACAGCGTGTCCGACTCCATCGAAGAGGACGAGGCGGCGAATGCCGAAGCCGCCACGCAGTTCCCGGGCGCAACAGCCGACGACGTGGTCGGGCAGGCTGGCGAGACGCTGACTGTCGGCGACATCACTGCCACGACGACTGCCCTCACTCCCCAGACCGACGCACTCGACGCGTCCTATCTGTGCTCAACCGTCACTTACGTGAACAACGGTACGGAGCAGGGCACCTTCAACACGTTCGACTGGTCGCTTCAGGACCCTGACGGCGCGGCGCGCACCGTTGGCATCTTCGGAGACAACAACCTTCAGTCCGGTGACCTGGCTCCGGGTGGAACGGTCACGGGCGACGTGTGCTTCGAGGGCGCCGCTACGGCCCCCGGTCAGTATGTTCTGCTTTACGCGGGCTCCTTGTTCGGCAGCGAGCGAGGGGCTTGGCTCAACACCCTCTAGTGCTCGACGTCACGGCCCCCCGGTCCCCGCGGCGTGGTCACGCGACGCCGCGGGGACGGAACTGGACACTGATCCGGGGCCCCACCGGCCGGGCCGTCTTGGGCACCGCGTGGTCCCAGGTGCGCTGGCACGAGCCCCCCATCACCAGCAGGTC
>JBGSWT010000843.1:0-2500 GCA_041751815.1 Pseudonocardiaceae bacterium | reverse complement strand
CAGCTCGGGCATCATCACGTCCATCAGGACCAGGGAGGTGTCATCGTGGCGCTCCAGCGCGCGAACCGCGGCCACCCCGTTGTCGGCGAAGACGACTTGCAGACCGTACGCCTCGAGCAGGCTGGTCAACGCGAATACGTTACGTAGGTCGTCGTCGACGATCAGGACCTTCTCCCCATGGAAGCGCAGCGGGGTCTCGTCGGGGGCTGAGTGCAGCTGGGGCAGTGATCGGGCTGCCGACACCAGCTCGGACGATGCAAGCTTGTCTGGCTCCTTGTGGTGCGCTGCCCCGCCGGCAACCGCCGTTGGCTGGCGTAGCTCGGTGGCCCCAGGCAGATAGACCTCGGCCAGGTAGAGGGTGAAGACGCTGCCCTTACCCGGCTCGCTGCGTACCGCCAGTTCGCCACCGAGCAGCTCGGTCAACTGCCGGCTGATCGACAAGCCGAGCCCGGTGCCGCCGTAACGGCGGCTGGTCGTACCGTCCGCCTGCCGGAACGCCTCGAAGATCATAGAAAGTTTGTCGGCGGCGATCCCGATGCCGGTGTCGGCCACCTCGAAGGCCACTCGCGTCGGCGCGGCGCGCAACCCGTCGCTGGTCACTTCGGCAGCAGACGCCGGACGGATCCGCAGCTGCACGCCGCCTTCGTCGGTGAATTTCAGGGCGTTGGACATCAGGTTGCGCAACACCTGCTGCAGGCGCTGCTCGTCGGTGTGCAGGATCGGCGGCAGCGCCGGGTCGAGCTCCACGGTGAAATGCAGCGCCTTCTCCACGGCGAGCGGCTCGCACAGCGCCGTCACATAGCTCACCACGGCACTCATCGCCACGTCGGACAGTGACGGGAACATCCGGCCGGCCTCGACCTTGGCCAGATCGAGGATGTCGTTGATCAGCTGCAAGAGGTCGCTGCCCGCCGAGTAGATGGTCTTGGCGAATTCCACCTGTTTGAGCGAGAGGTTGCCGTCCAGGTTGTCGGCGAGCAGCTTGGCCAGGACCAGCGCGCTGTTGAGCGGGGTGCGCAGCTCGTGGGACATGTTGGCCATGAAGTCTGACTTGTACCTCGATGCGGCGGCGAGCTGGCCGGCCCGTTCCTCGAGCTCCTGACGGGCGAGCTCGATCTCGGCGTTCTTGATCTCGATGTCGCGATTGCGGGTCGCCAGCAGGGCGGCCTTCTCGGCTAGCTCGGTGTTGGACTTCTGCAGCTCGTGCTGCTGCGCCTGCAGGCGCTGCGAACCTGAGCCCAGCTCCTGTGCCAGCCGCTGCGACTCGGCCAGCAGCACCTCGGTGCGGGAGTTGGCCAGGATGGTGTTGACGTTGACGCCGATCGTCTCGCGAAGCAGTTCGAGCAGATCCCGGTGCACCGTCGTGAACTCATTGACCGAGGCAAGCTCGATCACGCCCAACGCTTGGTCCTCGAACAGCAATGGCAGCACGAGCAGGTTGGCCGGTGCAGCAGAGCCGAGGCCGGAGCTGATCGTCGCGTAGTCCGGCGGCGCCTCAGTGACGAGGATCACCCGCTTGTCCAGGGCGGCCTGCCCGACCAATGACTCCCCGAGCGCGAAACGGCGGACCGCCGCCCGATCCGTGATGCCGTAACCCGCAGTGAACTCCACCATCGGCGGCCCGTGGTCCTCCCGGCGGACCAGGAAGAACGCCCCTTGCTGGGCAGACACCAGCGGGGCTAGTTCGCTCATCACCAGCGATGCGACCGTGGCCAGGTCGCGGTGACCCTGCATGAGACCGGACACCCGGGCGAGGTTGGTCTTGAGCCAATCCTGTTCCTGGTTGGCCCGGATGGTCTCCTTGAGGGTGGCGATCATCTGGTTGATGTTGTCCTTGAGCTCGGCCACCTCGCCGGACGTCTCGACGGTGATCTGGCGGGTCAGGTCGCCGGCGGTCACCGCAGTGGCCACCGCGGCGATCGCGCGTACCTGAGTGGTGAGGTTGCTCGCCAAGCCGTTGACGTTCTCGGTCAACTGCTGCCACGTGCCGGACACGCCGATCACCTCGGCCTGCCCACCGAGCTTGCCCTCGGTGCCGACCTCGCGAGCCACCCGAGTGACCTCGGAGGCAAACGCGGACAGTTGGTCCACCATGGTGTTGATCGTGGTCTTGAGTTCCAGGATCTCGCCGCGAGCGCTCACGTCGATCTTCTTGGACAGGTCACCGCTGGCCACCGCGGTGGTCACCTGGGCGATGTTGCGCACCTGGCTGGTCAGATTGTCGGCCATGAAGTTGACGTTGTCGGTGAGGTCCTTCCAGGTACCGGCGACGTTGGGCACCCGGGCCTGGCCGCCGAGGGTTCCCTCGGTGCCGACCTCGCGGGCCACCCGGGTGACCTCGTCGGCGAACGCGCTGAGGGTGTCGACCATCCGGTTGATCGTCTCTGCCAACGCAGCGACCTCACCGCTGGCCTCAACGGTGATTTTCTTCGACAGATCACCACCGGCCACCGCGGTGGCCACCGCGGCGATGCTGCGCACCTGACCGGTCAGGTTCTCC
>JBGSWT010000842.1:0-2971 GCA_041751815.1 Pseudonocardiaceae bacterium | reverse complement strand
GGTGCTCCTGGTCGGGTGGGGACCGATCGACCCCCCAGCGGTGGGCTTCCTGTCACTGATGGGAGGCTCGGTCCTCACGGTGGTCGGGCTCGTCGTCCTCAACCCGCTGCTCGCCGCAGTCATGGCGCCGGCCCTTCACCTCCTGTTGCCCGGCCGCGGCGCCGCCGCGCTCCTCGCCCGGCGCAACACCGCCCGCAACCCTCGCCGCGTCGCGTCCACGACAAGCACCCTGCTGGTGGGACTCGTGGTCGCTGTAGCGGGCTCCACCATCGCGGGGTCGATCGTCGCCACCATCAGCGACTCCCAGGGGGAGGCACTGCGCGACACGGACGCCGTCGTCGAGCCGGTCTGGCTCCTCAACACCGACGAAATCGAGCGGATTGCCGCCGCCCCCGGGGTAGCCGCGGTCGGGGTCGCCCGCTTCACGCTGCTCTACACCGAAGGTGGTGAGCTCGAAGCGACGGTGGTGTCCCCGGCGATCGAGTCTGTGGTCGACGCTGGTGGTGTCGAGGGCACTCCGCTGGGAGAGCTCGAAGTCGACCAGATCGCGCTCGCGCGCGCCACTGCCGAGCGCGAGGGTGTGGCGCTGGGCGATGCGCTTGCCGTGACCCAGGACTGGCAGCCCGGCGCGGCAGGGACGCCGGTCACCGTCGCCGCCCTCTACGAGGACACGACCATCCTCTGGTCGGGCGTCGTCCCCGAGGACAGCGTGCTGGTGTCGGCCTCGGACGACGAGGACGGCGGCATCATCGACGACGTGTACGTCCGCGGCGACGCCGACACCTCGTCGACCGACCTCGTCGCCGCCGTCGGTAACGCCGTCGGAAGGGAGGGCACCGTGCGGACGACCGCGGAAGCCATTGTGCGCGAGGGGTCCTTCTTCGCGCAGATCGTCCCTGTGTTGTTTGTCCTGCTAGGCGTCACGCTCGCCATCGCGGCCGTCGGCATCGTCAACACGGCCGTGCTGTCGGCACTGGAACGGACCCGGGAGACGGGGCTGCTGCGTGCCGCCGGCGCGATCCGATCGCAGGTGACTGGGGCTATCCGGCGCGAGGCGGTCGTCGTGTCGCTCTACGGTGCCCTGCTCGGCGTGGCCGCGGGGTTGGCGTTGGGTCTCACGGTGGCGGTGCGCCTACTGCGCGACGCCGATGTCGCCGAGGGGGCCGTGGCCGTGCCGTGGCTCCCCATCGGTCTCATCACACTGATCGCGATCGTGATCGGGGTGGCGGCGGCCGTGGTGCCCGCCCGGCGGGCGTCCCGCACTCCAGTCATCGAGGCACTTCGGATGTGACGCCCCCGGCGGGCGGGCATCCGACAGGCGGCCGGCCGTTGTCATACCTGCGCCGCCACTTGGGACTCTGCCGTCCTCGGTGCGTCAGGCAACGTCGGCAGTGTCCAATGTTCGGCTGGCGCCGGGTCTTGAGAGGTGTCGTCGGCGGCGAGTGCGCGAACGTCGATGAACATGCCGGGAGGCGGCGCGACGTAAGGCAGCGGCTCGCCCCGCTTGCACATGTTCGTGGGGCCCTCAGCACCGGCGAACGGGCCGTCGGGGTCCATCAGGACAGCCATGTGGTGATCGGCGTGGTTACGCCACCACACGCTCATGCCGGTGGAGGGGTCCTGGCGCAGGTGCTCCCACGCGCGCCAGAGCGCTTCGAGCCGGATCACCGCCTCGTCGTACAGCCACCACTGCGCCGCCCTACACCCTCATCTGCGAAGAGCCTGTAAACCCAACGCTGGTAGCGTTAGCCACCGGTAATGCAGATGCTTCTGCCTCGCGTTCTCCTTCGAATTGCACTTACTCGAAGACCACTGAATGGCCGGACTACCCGTTTCATTGGAGCTGTCCTAGTCACAATTACAGCAATACATACACGATGAGTGGAACCTGGAGGTTCCCCATCAAGAACGGAAGCAGCACTGGTACTGCGACCGTGTCATTCATGTTCAGATATGCCTCGCCTCAGTCTAGAAGGACAGACACCTTGGTTTACCCGCCCAAAGACGGAAGACTCGCTCAAGCTTTAGCGCCCGTCCTCGATGATCTCAAGGCTTCGGGCATCCCTCTGCCAGTATGTAGAGCCGGAGATCAGCATGACGAGTCAGCAACGCAGGTGATTTTATATTCTGAGACTGGTGCTGGAACGGGCTTCTATCTTAGTGATGAATCTGATTCGTGGCAGGTCGCGCGCCTGGCCGACCAGGTCCAGGATTGGGTCGTCGAGGAACTGTGGGCGAAGGGAGAATCTCCCGTCTGGCCTATCTGCTTAAAAGACCACGGAAACCATCCACTCAAGCCGGTGAGTGATGGAGCGCGCAGTTTATGGACGTGCCCGAGAAGTGGGCAAGTCATAGCTGAGATTGGGTAACTCAACGGGAGGATGGATGAACGTGACGATGAAGCTTGACGTGACTACCTGTATGACAGCTTGACGGGCGGGAGCTGGCGGGTGAGCAGGCCCATACCACTGCCGCAAACGCCCGATGAACCGCCTGGGCTCCTTCCCGGGTCCGCCGTACCATTCGTGATTACGTGGCTAAGAGACCGTCTCAAGGTCGCGGCCCTCACGTTGCCCGATGAGCTGAGCGCTGTGACGTGCTGAGCGCGGGGTCACGGAGTGAGCGCCGTGGTGCTGTCCGCGGTGATCTGGGCGGCGGTGAGGACCCGGTCGTAGATCCGGACCTCGTCGATGCTGCCGCTGAACCACTCGCCCCAGATGCTGTTGCCGCCGATCCGCAGCGCACCGGTGGAGTTGGGCATGCTGCCGCTCATCGCCCTGGTCGCGGTGAGCACGCCGTCGCGGTACAGCCGCAGGTTGCTGCCGTCGTAGGTCGCCGCGAGGTGCGTCCAGGTGTTCAGCGGCAGCCGGGTGGCGGTCTCGGCCGCGAACGTCGTACCACTGCCGGGGACGGCCCAGGCGCCGGGCCCGGCGGTCGGGGTGTTGCCGTAGATCGCGTAGACCAGGTCCGC
>JBGSWT010000841.1:0-4956 GCA_041751815.1 Pseudonocardiaceae bacterium | reverse complement strand
CTCGCGCACCCGCGCCCAGGGGATGGTGGCAGCGAGTACTGGGCCGTGCCTGGTCCGCACGGTGGCCTCCCAGTGCTCTGTGGACAGCGTCGTGGCGGCCGCGGCGAACCCGGCGCCGGTGCTGCGAACGTCCTCGAGTTGCTCGTCCAGTGGTCGCTCCGCGCCGGCTTCGATGTCTGCGTCGCGGGCCTGGTTCGAGGGGTACATCGGCGTCTCGATCCCGGTGCGTGCCCAGGTCAGCAGGCGCACCAGGCCCTCGGCGTTACGAGCAACGTGGGAAACCACATGGCCGCGGGTCCAGCCGGGTAGCCGGGACGGGCCGCTCAGGCCCGCACACACGTCACCGCACCCTGCGACGGCCTGTTCGAACCGCGCCTGCCCCTGGCTGACCCAGGCCAGCGCGGTGTCCGGCCGGCTCACGTGACGTCCTGCACTATCAACCTCCGGCAGTATTCAGTCTCACAGGATCGCGGCGGGGTGGTACGTGGCGGCGTCGGGGTACCGGGCGACGACGCTCGCCACCTCGGCGACGACCGCGGCGATCTGCCCGGCGGCAACCCCGGTGAACGATAGGCGGTCGGTGAGCAATGCGTCGAGATCGGCGCGGTCCAACGGCAGCCTGCCGTCATCGGCCAGCCGCTCGATCAGATCATTGCCGGCGCCGTTGGCCCGCATCGCCAGCGCGACCGCGACGGCGTGCTCCCTGATCAACTCATGCGCGGTCTCCCGGCCCACTCCAGCGCGCACCGCGGCGACCAGCACCTTGGTGGTAGCCAGGAACGGTAGGTAGCGCTCCAGCTCCCGTTCGATCACCGCCGGGTAGGCGCCGAACTCGTCGAGCACGGTGAGGAAGGTCTCGACCAGCCCGTCGAAGGCGAAGAACGCGTCCGGTAATGCGACCCGGCGCACCACCGAGTCCGACACATCACCCTCGTTCCATTGCGTACCGGATAGCTCGGCCAGCATCGAGGCGAACCCGCGCAGCACCACGGCCAAGCCGTTGACACGCTCGCAGGAGCGGGTGTTCATCTTGTGCGGCATGGCACTGGATCCAACCTGGCCGGGTTGGAACCCCTCGGTCACCAGTTCGTGGCCGGCCATCAGCCGGATCGTCGTCGCCAGTGATGACGGTGCGGCGGCCAATTGCACCAGGGTGCCGACCACCTCATGGTCCAGCGACCGGGGATAGACCTGCCCGACGCTGGTCAGCACCCGGCCGAATCCCAAGTGCGCGGCCACCCGCTGTTCCAGCTGCGCCAGTGCTGACGCGTCGCCACCGAGAAGGTCGAGCGTGTCCTGGGCAGTGCCCATCGGCCCCTTGATACCGCGTAGCGGATAGCGAGCCAGCAGCTCCTCGAGCCGTGCGAAGGCCAGCAGTAACTCCTCAGCCGTGTTGGCGAACCGTTTGCCCAGCGTGGTGGCCTGGGCCGCGACGTTGTGGCTGCGTCCGGCCATCACCAGCCCGGCGTATTCGGTGGCACGGCCCGCGAGGCGGGCGAGCAGCGCAACACAGCGGTCCCGCACGTGCTCCAGCGAACGGCGCACCTGCAGCTGCTCGACGTTTTCCGTGACGTCCCGAGACGTCAGTCCCTGGTGGATCTGCTGGTGCCCGGCCAGCGCGTTGAACTCCTCGATGCGCGCCTTGACGTCGTGCCGGCTCACCCGTTCCCGCGCCGCGATCGACTCGAGATCCACCACGGACATCACCCGTTGGTAGTCGTCGAGCACCCGCGGCTCGACCGGCACGCCAAGATCAGCCTGGGCGCGCAGCACCGCTAGCCATAGCTGCCGCTCGAGCACCACCTTGTGCTCCGGTGACCACAGCCGGACCAGCTCCGCGGAGGCATAACGCTGCGCTAACACGGAATGCACGCTAGCGCTCATGCCCGGCGTGTCGCGCTCAGGTGCTCGCTGTGTCAGGCTGCGGTGCACACGGCGGCGGCGTCGATGACCGTCGAACCGCTCGACGGTCTGTGCGCAGTCAGCCGGATTCGTATCTCTCAAGCTCGGCTGGCCCAGAAGCCGATCGCTGTCACTGATGACCCGCTCGGTACTTACCGGAGGTGGACATGGTCATCGCAAGGCAGGTCGAGGCGGCGGGGCGGGCCCTGCGTCCCTTCTTCGAAGCGATCATGCGATCACCGGTACAGGACGCGCCGCCGGTGATTGCAGACTTCATAGCGGGAAATCCGCAGGAGCCGACGCTGCCCGGTTTCGTCGAGGCGCTGCGCCGATACAGCGTTCCCGCGTCGGCTGACTGGTTCGCCTACCGTCCGATGCACGGGCCCGCGCGTCAAGCGGCGGCAGCCTCGCTGACCGCCGAGCTGGGCATGGGCTTCGCGGCCGAGGACGTGTTCCTTACCCGCGGCGCCTCCGGAGCCATCACACTTGCCCTTAACGTGGTGGTCGATCCCGGTGACGAGGTCATCTTCTTGAGCCCGCCGTGGTTCTTCTACGAGGCAATGATCATCGCCAGCGGCGCCACACCGGTCCGCGTCCGGCTCGAACCTCCGGCCTTCGGCCTGGACATCGACACTATCGTCGCGGCGCTGCGGCCACGGACACGAGCCGTCATCATCAACACCCCGCACAACCCCACGGGGCGGATCTACCCGCCAGCGGTCCTTGAGCACTTGGGGCAGGCGCTAGCCGCGGCGGCCGAAAGGTACGGTCGTCCTATCTGGGTGATCTCTGACGAGGCGTACAGTCGCATTCTCTTCGACGGTCGCAGCTTCGTCAGCCCGGGCCTTTTCCACCCGTATTCGATGCTCGCGCACACCTACAGCAAGAGCGCGCTGGCACCGGGGCAACAGCTCGGGTTCCTCGCTTTGGCGCCTGGCCTGCCGGAGGCCGACGTCGTGCGCAGGGCACTGCTCAACTGCAGCATCTGGATGACGCCGGACGCGGTCATGCAGTACGCCCTGCCCGATATCGACCGTCTCTGCATCGATGTCCCCGCGATCGAACGCCGCCGCGACCGCATGGTGGCGGCATTGCGGGAGCAGGGCTACGAGGTAGATATTCCGGAGGGAACCTTCTACTTGCTGCCGCGGGCTCCACTGGCCGATGACCGCGCCTTGTGCGCGCTGCTCGCCGAGGAGGGCGTTGCCGTCCTGCCCGGTCATGTCGTTGAGCTACCGGGGCATTTTCGTATCTCATTGACGGCGACCGACGAGATGGTGGAACGGTCATTGCCGGTCTTCGCCCGCGTCCTGGCGGGCGCTAGGGCACGACACGCGGGGCCTTAGGGCACGACACACGGGGCCTTAGAGCACGACACACGGGGCCTTAGAGCACGACACACCGGGCAGGAGCGCCGGACACGCGGGGCATTAGGGCGCGACACGCCGGAACAGGTCGAGGGTTTCGTCGGCCCAGGCGAGCACATCGAGCCCGGCGGTCACGTTGGTCGGCGGCCGGTTCAGCAGGGTATCCCGGCGGATCAGCCGGGCGAAGTCGACCCGGATCGGCCCGGTGCGCGGGGTGCGCCCGCCGGGCGCCATGAACTGCACCCCGGCGCGAACCATGATGTCGATCAGTTCCTGAGCGATGATGCCGTAGCCCACCGTGGTCGGGTGCAGCCCGTCCAACGAGAACAGCCCGCCGCTGTGCCGTCCGGTGCCGTCGCTGGTGAGGAACCGCGAGTCCGGCACCGGACGCAGCGCCGTCAGCTCGGGTGGCAGCGGGTAGGGCCGCCACCAGGGTGGCCTGGCCTCCACGCTGTCCAGGTACCGCCGGGAGGCGAGCCGGTCGAGCACTCCCGCGACGTCAAGCAGGTACCAGTCCCGACCGGCCTGGCGAGCCTCGGCGACGGCAGCGGTGATGGCGTCGTTGTACTGGTCGATGGCGCTGTCTACGGCTCGCGCCTGTTCTTCGGTGATCGCCGGATCGCGGCCGGGGTCGAAATCACGATCGGTGATCCACGGGCGGGTGTAGTACGGGAAGTACCGCGAGTCCGGCCGCACCTTGCCGGCCACCCCGCGCGCGATCGGTGCGATCGTGACATGCGGGACCGTGCACCAGATGACGTGCCGGGCGCGGATCGCCCGCACCTTCTCGACGACACGGTTGAGCTCGATGATGAAATGGCTGGGCTGCCACACCGTGAAGGCATCCTTGCGTGCCAGGTCGTCGAAGCCTGGACCACTCCACACCACGCGCAGCTGGCTGACGGCGCCCAGCGCGTTGTTGGCACCGACGAACACCACGAGCGTCTCGATGCCGTGCTCGGGATCGTCCCCGGTCTCTTCCCCCCCAACCTCATTACCCAGGCTGGCGGCGGCGTCGAGCAGGGTGCGCCGCCGGTCGGCTTCGGTGGCTCGCGGCAACACCCGCAGTGCCGCCCGGGCGCCGTTGTTTTCCACGCTCTGGGACAGCAGATCGTCCTTGGGCTGCGTGATCTCGGCCGCGGAGCTGTCCGCAGTGCGGACCAAGACGTCCCGCAGGTCCCAGCCGTAGACGCCGAGCACGTGGTTGGTGGCGGTCGGGGCGGGCAGCTGGGCGCCGGGACCGCGTTCCCAGTAGTCCTCCACCTGATCCATGAACTGGCGGCCGCGGAACAGCGCCATGGGCAGTTCCCACCAGTTCAGCTCGGCACCGAAATCCCGCTCGAGCTCACGCAGCAGCAGTTCGATGTTCAGCGGAAGCCCGCCCGGACCGCCGTAGTGTGGGTAGCGCAGCCCGTCCCAACCCAGCTCGTAGGCGATGATCGCCGAGTAGGAGAGATCGGTCTGGAACGCCGCACCACTGGCGAAGCCCTGCGTCAACGAGTCCCCGATACTGACCAGCCGGTGCCGCGGGGTGCCTTGCCAGGTGGAGTGAACCGCGATACCCAGCGTCGGGTCCCAGACCGGCTCCCGAGCTCCCTCGGTGATCGTGACTTCGTCCGGTGCCTGGGTCATAGTCGCCCCTTCCGGCGCCCGGCCGCGGATGTCGGGTCAGTCGGTGGCGCCGGCC
>JBGSWT010000840.1:0-2485 GCA_041751815.1 Pseudonocardiaceae bacterium | reverse complement strand
ACGATGGTCGGCTCGTGCAGCTCGCCGTTGGCCAGCGCGGACGCCACCGGCTCGGCGAACGCGAGCAGCAGGCACAGCGCGGGCAGGCTGGCGATCACCGAGTAGGTCAGTGCCTGCCGCCAGGCCGCACCGAAACGGCCGACATCTCCGTCCTTCGCTGCGGCGCTCATACCGGGCAGCGTCGCCACGGTTACGGACCTGGCGCCGAGCCCGCCGATCAAGAAGTACATCGACAGGGCGGCCTGGAACACGAACACTCCGCCGGGCACCGTAGCCGCGACGGCCAGCATGACGAACATGGAAAACGCGGGGAACGCCGTCACGATCAACGAACGGCGCAGCCGGTGGGTGACCTCGCACGCGTCCGGATCGGTCCGCCAACCGCCGCGCACTCGGACCGGCAGCCCGAGCCGGTAGGCCCCGATGAGCTGTGCCACCGCGTGCACCGCGACGGACAATGTGGAGCCCACCCCGAGCACCAATAGCATGCCGACCGAGACGTCCAGCACGTCCACACCGGTCCCGTGCCAGAGCGCGAACACGACCAGAGTGGCGATTAGGCCGAGGTTCTCCAGCGCGGGTGCGGCGGAAGCCAGCGCGAACCGACCCCTGGCCTGTTGCACCGCGGCGCCGACCGCCGCCAGCGTGTAGCAGATTACCTGTGGCGCCACGAACACCACGATCACGATGGTCAGCTGCCAGGCTCGCCAGCGCGTGGCGTCATCCGGAATGCCGGCGGTCACTGCTAGCGCAACCAACGGAGACGCCAGCACCACCGCGCCGGCGGTAATGGACGCCCAGAACAGCAGGTAGCCGGTGACCCTGCTGAGCAGTTGACCGGATGCGGCCACTCCGCGCTCGGCCAGCGAATGGACCAGCGCCGGCACCAGCACCAGCGCCAGGACTGGTCCGGCCAGCGCGGTGAAGATCAGGTTGGGCACCGAGTTCGCGGCCAGGAATGCGTTGGCGAAGAAGGTCGGCCCCAGCACCGCCCCGATGACCACCACACGCAGTAGTCCGGTGATCCGGCTGATCAGGGTCCAGGCCGCCACCGTGATCGAGCCCCGTGCGGTGCCCGAGGGCGCGTAGTCGGGAGAACCGTCGGTAAGCGACTCGCTGAGGCCCCCCGCCTCGGCTGGGCTGTCGGCCTTGCGAGCTCCGTTGCTCTCGCTACCGAGACGCCCTACTCCAGTGTCTGAGGTGGGGCCGCCAACGCAAGGGTGCGCCGACCTGCCTTCGTCCATGAGCAAACGGTAGCGAGGCCCCGCGGGCGCGATCCCACCGACAGGCCGGCGTCCAAGGGGAGCAGCCGGACCCCGGCGGCCGAGCGACCACCAGCGACAGACCCGACCCGGCATGGTAACGGTATGTACTCGGGTGTAACACTTCCGGACGAAGCGGCGATGAGATAAGCAGTACAGGGTCCCCCGGGGGATCCGTGGAGTGGGCCCTCCGGGACCACTCGGGGCAACAGGGGTGTGGTCAACCGCCAAGGCTGGGGAGGCTGCAGCGGCTGTCCTGCGTATAGGGGGGATCCCGATTGTTCACCGAAAAGGGTACTGATGCCGGCCGAAGCACTCCGGGGCATCTGAACGCGTTGCTGCCGCCGGTGCTGATCGCAGGTGCCGGAACCGCCATTGGGCTGGCCATTGCTCGGGGCCTGCGCGACACCGGAGTTCCCATCATTGGCGCCTCCCTCACCCCGACGGCGCCGACCTGCCGCTCGAAGCTTTGGCACAGCGTCTTGCCGGTCAGCGCGCCCACCACGGAGGCATGGCTGGCGGCGCTGGGTGCGGCTTACGCGCGGTACGGCCCGATGGTGCTGTTCCCCGCCGACGACATTGTGGTGCGCATCGTCGCCGAGCACGCCGGTGAACTGGCCACGCAGTTCGACTTCGTGCTGCCCGACCTGCCGATCGTTGATCGATTGCTGGACAAGTCGGTGTTTCACGAGTGGGCACTGGCCAACGACTTCCCGGTTCCGCACACAGCGATCGTCACCAACCCTGACGAGTTGCACGCAGCCTTGCACGAGATGACGTTTCCTGTTGTGTTCAAGCCGGTTGAGCGGACACCACAATGGCAGGACTTCAGTAGGTGGGGCACGGCCTACCGGCTCCACACCGCCGACGATTTTGAACGGCTTCCGTTCGCTCCGTTTGATGCCGCTGACCGCTTTGTCGTGCAGGAGTGGATTCCGGGCCGAGACAGCGACGTCTATTTCTGTCTGACCTACCGCGACCGCAACGGGGAAGAGTTCGCAGCCCAAGTCGGGCGAAAGATCACCCAGTGGCGCGTCGACACGGGCAGCACCGCCCTGGCCGTGACCCACCAGGACGCGGAGTTGCACCAGCTGACCCGGCGGTTGCTCGACACCGCCGGGCACGTCGGCTTCGGCTCGCTGGAGGTTCGGCGCAGCTCTCGCGACGGGCGGATGATCATCACCGAACCGACCGTGGGCCGACCGAACCTGCAGACCGCACTC
>JBGSWT010000839.1:0-4022 GCA_041751815.1 Pseudonocardiaceae bacterium | reverse complement strand
GCCGCCGCGCCGCGGCGAGCTCCCGCTGAGGCCGAGGCGCCGGCAGGCCGGCCGCGACCAAGTCAGTGCAGATGCTCACCGCACAGGTGTCGGCATGTCCCCGGCGCACCCATTCCGCGCAGATTTCCATCGCATAGGAGGCTAGGGCCTCCTCGTGG
Source organism: Pseudonocardiaceae bacterium (assembly GCA_041751815.1). Taxonomy (GTDB): domain Bacteria; phylum Actinomycetota; class Actinomycetes; order Mycobacteriales; family Pseudonocardiaceae. The sequence continues at coordinate 3,864 of JBGSWT010000839.1, read as the reverse complement.
CCGGCCCACATTCGCACCGCAGGGTGATGCTTCCAACCGTAGTGCTCCCGAGTGAGCGCTCGGAGGATTTGCAGGGCCTCGACGCGCTGCTTACCGAGCCGGCGGTCGTCCAGCACCCCCGCGCTAGCGGCGAAATCGGGATACGGCAGGAAGGTCTGCACAACGTCAGCAGATGCCCAACATTCAACGGACCCAAACCAGCGGTATCACGCGCCGGCACCACCCCAACAACCGAGCGCGAGGTGACGTGAGCTGGCCAACCAGGGGGTACGCGGGCCTTCCTGTCGCGCCCGTGGGCGGATGCGCGGCACACTAGGGGAGTGTTGCGGCCAGTGATTTCCGGCAGACAACAGTGTGGAGGCGCGGATGGTGGCGCAGGCGTTGCACCGTGTCGGATTACGCAGCGGGCACCTTGAGCTCATGTCCCTCGGATCGGTCACGCTGTGCCTCAGCACCGGCTTATGGCCCCCCACACTGTGGTTGATCGGCGACGCGCTGCATAGGTGCGAGTGACCCGCGGTGCGTGACCGGCTGCTGGGCAACGTTGACTACGTCGCGGCGCTGGCCGAGCTGCGCGATCGCGAAGTCAACTACGACCGCAGCGAGGTACGTCCGCCCGAATGGAACTTTGACGTGCACCGCAGCCTGGTGGGCCGCGAGCAACCCGGCCCACCAGAGCCCGGTGGGATGTGGGAGGCCGCTCGCGACCTGGTCCGGAACTACGAGTTCACTCCACCCGAGCTCATTCGTGCGGTCTACTACCGTCGAGATCCGTTGCTGGGGCGCAACCTGCTACTAGAAGGCCGCTTCTCGTTGCTGCGGTTTTACATGGGGGTGCGTATCACCGCTCTCATCGACGAGACCCGCCACCAACACGAGAAGGTGTGGGGGTGGACCTACGAGACTCTCGAGAATCATCTCGAGCGCGGAAACGTGACTTATGAGGTGGTCAAGCATCTGAACACCGGTCAGGTCGAGTTCGTCGCCTCCTGCCAATCCCAACGCTCACCCGCTGTCGGACCGGTACTACGGATGGGTTGGCGATTTTTCGGACGCCGTACTCAGTTGCGGTTTTACCGTCGATGCGGGCAACGGTTACACGACCTGGTGCAGGCATCGCTGACCGGTACGCCGGTCTCGGCGGACGCACAGTCATCGTTGGGGATGGACGGCCTCGTGCTGGTGCCGTCCGGGGTCGAGCCACACCCGCTGGATCGCTTCACCATCCGCCAATACAATCCGGGCCGGTGAATTTACTGGGATAGCCAAGCGTGCCGCACACGATGCGCGTCACACCGCAGGGTGTCGCATCTGTGACCGAATGCGCGAACACTGGGCATGTTGTGTCCGGTGAACCGACAACTGCAGTGTGGAGGCGCGGATGGTGGGTAAGGTGTTTCACCGTGTCGGACTGCGCAGCTGGCACTTCGAGGTCATGTCCCTCGGGTCTGTCACCCTGTGCCTTGGGCTGTGGATCCGGGCCAAGACGGTGGATCAAGACGAACGGGGCAATGCCGAGCGTCGGGCGTTGTTCACCGGCTTATGGCCGCCCACACTGTGGCTGATCGGCGACTCGCTGCGCAGGTACGAGTAATCCGCGATAGCAGGCTCGTTGCGACACGGTATGTGCTGCCACCGCAGGTTTGAGCCTGACATTATTGGGTAATTCCATGCGATGACGTCGCAGACCTTCGCGTTCCGGTTCGCTACTCCTTACCGGCTGGCCGGTCTGCCCTTCGGTATCACCCCGGCCAACGCGGCGGTACAAGTATGTGGTGACGAGCTTGCCATCCGATTCGGACCCTGGAGAGTACGAACAGCCCTCACCAATGTGGCGGCCACCACTGTTACCGGGCCATTCAGCTTTATCAAGACCGCAGGGCCGGCACACCTTTCTTTCGCCGATCGAGGACTGACCATGGCCACCAACGGTGCCCGCGGCCTGTGCATCACCTTCCGTGAGCCGGTCCGGGGCATCGAGCCAATGGGCATCCTGCGCCATCCCGCTGTCACCGTCACGGTCGCCGACTGTCAGCGACTCGCCGCGGTACTGGCATCGTCGCGGTACTGGCATCACAGTGAGACAAGCAGATTCGGGTAGGTCACCCTGGCATGTCGCGGGGTCTGTGCACGATTTTGAACTGGTGAAACCCACGGCTGAAGTAGTTGCGTAGTGCATGCGGGTGATCGAACGAGGAGGTGTGCAGCCACACCCGGCCGACGAACTCTGGAACCAATCCGAACTTGGTGATCTCGACCTCATTGCCGGGACGGATCTCCAGCTGCACCAGTCCGATGGCGTCTACACCGGCGCGTGCGATCCAGGATCGCACGGTTGGGCCGGGCCAGCAGGTCCGACCACTGTTGTTCCGACCAGCCCAGGCTGGACCAATGATGCGGTGTGGCGATCCGGTCGTGGGTTGAGCGGATCAGTACCAGCGCGGTCGCGTCCACGCTGTCGATCGTGACCTCGACGGGCGGCATCCGGCCGTCGAGAAGCTGGTCGGGAGATGTCATCTCCAGATAGGTGATGGTCTGATCGACGAGCACCGCCTGACCATGCCACAACGCAACCCGAGTCGTGCGTGCGTAACAGTGTTCGAACACTGTTACGCACTCACGAGCTAAGCGAGCGCAGCGAGCAACACGCGGACGGACATCACCCGGCGGCGAGCGGCACCGTGGAGGTCGTCCAGCGCGCATTCCGGGTCGGCGGGCGGGCCAAGGTGGGTACAGCCCCGTGGGCAGTTCGCGATCGCCTCGGCCAGGTCGGCGAAGGCGCGGACCACGTCATCGGGCGTCACGTGCGCCAGTCCGAAGGAGCGAATCCCCGGAGTGTCCACCACCCACCCACCGCCGGGTAGCGGCATTGCCACCGCAGAGCTGGAGGTGTGCCGACCCTTGCCCACCCCGCTGACCGCCCCGGTGACCCGGAAAGCGTCCGGCACCAGCCGGTTCACCAGTGTCGACTTGCCGACTCCGGAGTGCCCGACCAGGACCGAGACCTGCCCAGCCAGCCGGCCACGCACCGCTTCCACCCCGGTCTCCGGGGCGGTGACGAGCACCGGCAGGTCCAGCGCGGCGTACCGCTCCAGCACGGCGTCCGGTGCGGCGAGATCCCGCTTGGTCAGGCAGAGGACTGGTTCCAGGCCTCCGGCGTAGCCGGCCACCAAGCACCGGTCGATAAACCCGGTACGCGGCGGTGGATCGGCCAACGAGGCCACGATCAGCAGCTGTTCGGCGTTGGCCACCACGATCCGCTCGTAAGGGTCGGTGTCGTCGGCGGTGCGGCGCAACACGCTGGACCGCTCGTCGACCCGGACGATCCGGGCCAGCCCATCCGGCGCGCCGCTGACCTCGCCGACCAGCCCGACCCGGTCACCCACCGCCACCGGGGTGCGCCCGAGCTCGCGGGCCCGCATCGCAGTCACCCGGACGGTCGGGTCGCCGTCAGGCGCGCAGGTCCACCGGCCGCGGTCGACCCCCACCACCATCGCGGGTATCGCGTCGGCGTGCTCGGGGCGGCGCTTGGTGCGAGGGCGGGAACCACGCCGCCCCGGCCGGACCCGGACGTCGGATTCGTCGAGGCTGCGGCCCCCACCAAGACCACTATGGGGGCCGCTCCCGGCCCGGCTCAGCCGGCACCACCCGCCAGCATCGCCGACCAGCTGAGCGGGAAATCGGGCATCGTCTTGGTCGTCGCGGCGATGTCATCGACGGCGATCCCGGGCACTACCAAGCCGAGGATCGCGCCCGCGGTGGCCATCCGGTGGTCGGCGTAGGCGCCCCAAGGCCGCCCGGGATCGGCGCGCAACGGCCGGGGGCGGATCTCCAGCCCGTCGGATGTCTCGCGGACGTCGCCGC
>JBGSWT010000838.1:0-3595 GCA_041751815.1 Pseudonocardiaceae bacterium | reverse complement strand
CCGACGCGCCAGCGGCGCCACCTGCCGTCGCAGCGGAGGAGCGATAGGCAGCACGGGAGCCGGGGGCGCCGGAAGCGACCTGGTGAGCGTCGCTTCGCACAGCGACCCTGCGTCCGCAGGCCCGAGCCGTGGGTCGCATGCTGCGGTCCGGTTGCTCAACTGCGCTGGTGCGGTCATCGAGACTCCCTTATCGCCTGGTAGCGTCGAACACGGGTTCGATCGAACTGCTGTGCGATGTCTATCACGGCGGTCCGACAGAATCTGACGACTACGCGGCGTGTTGCTCGAACACATGTTTGATCTCTGCCAAGACCGTGGTTAGCCTCGACTCCGAGAGCGGACCGACATTGGTCTGTGTTGGTGTGAGGAGGACCGGTGGGACGACAGCGCAGCGACGAACCGAAAGGCGCCGGTTCCGGAGCGCAGCCGCACAGCAAGGGCCGGGATTCAGACGTCGCGCAGGTGCATGCCTTTCCTGACCTCGACGACAGCGCCGGAACTGACGGCCTCACCCCACGGCAACGACGGGTCCTCGAGGTAATCCGGGACTGGGTGGAGCGGCTCGGCTACCCGCCGAGCGTGCGGGAGATCGGCGAGGCAGTTGGGCTCACTTCCACCTCGTCGGTCGCCCACCAGCTGCGCGCACTGGAGCGCAAGGGGTACTTACGCCGCGACCCCAATCGACCGCGCGCAGTCGGCATCCGGCCCGTGGAAAGCGCGCTTGATTCCTCGGAGGTTTCGGAGGTTTCGGAGGCTTCCAGCGCCCGTCCCACGCCCATTTTTGTGCCCGTGGTCGGCCGGATCGCTGCAGGCGGTCCGGTACTCGCCGAACAAGCCGTTGAAGACGTCTTCCCATTACCGAAGGAGATCGTCGGCGAGGGTTCACTGTTCCTGCTGAGGGTGGCAGGTGATTCCATGATTGAAGCGGCGATCATGGACGGGGACTGGGTGGTTGTCCGCCAGCAGCCCATCGCCGAGAACGGGGACATCGTCGCTGCCATGATCGACGGCGAGGCGACCGTAAAGACGTTCAAGCGCCGTGACGGGCATGTCTGGCTGCTGCCGCACAATCCAGCCTACGAACCGATTCCCGGCGATGAAGCCACCGTGCTCGGCCGGGTGGTGGCGGTGCTGAGGCGGCTGTAAGCCGACTGCCAGCCAGTTCCCCATCGACCGGTCCCTGCCGCCCGCGTGACCCGTAATCAGGCGTCCACCAGGTACCCGGCCAACGCGCCGGCGAGGTCCGGCCGTACCCGCGCACGCAGCCGGGTGCCAGCTTCGGTGTGGGCGGTGTCCAAGACCTCGCCCTCGGCGTGTACCCGGGCGACCAGGGCGCCTTGGGCCCAAGGCAGCAGTGCGTCGACCTCGACCTCCTTCCGGGGCAGTGCGTCGGTGATCTGCTGGACCAAGCCGGTGATGCCGACGCCCGTATGCGCAGAGACGAACGACGCGTCCGGCAGCAGGTGGCGCAGCCGCGACAATACGAACTGGTCGGCGTCGTCGATCTTGTTCACGACCAGCAACTCCGGCGGCATCGGTGCCTCGCGGCCCTCAGCGATCTCGGCGAGCACCTCGCGCACCGCCTCCACCTGCCGTTCGGGCATCGGGTCGGACCCGTCCACCACATGCAACAGCAGATCAGCGTCGGCGGTCTCCTCCAACGTGGAGCGAAACGCCTCCACTAGCTGATGCGGAAGGTGGCGGACGAAACCGACGGTGTCGGTGAGCGTGTAGTCGCGCCCGTCTGGTGTGGCAGCCCGGCGTGTGGTGGGGTCCAAGGTGGCGAACAGAGCGTCCTCTACCAGCACCCCGGCCCCGGTGATCACGTTGAGCAGGCTGGACTTGCCCGCGTTGGTGTATCCGACGATGGCCACGTTGGGCACCTCGTTCGCACGCCTGCGGCTGCGCTTGGTGTCGCGAACCGTGCGCATCGCGGCGATCTCACGGCGCAGTTTGGCGAGCCGGCGATGAATGCGCCGCCGGTCGGTCTCAAGTTTGGTCTCACCCGGTCCACGGGTGCCCACTCCACCGCTGGCTCCGCCGCCAGCGCCACCGGCTTGCCGGGACAGCGACTCACCCCAGCCGCGCAGCCGCGGTAGGAAGTAACTCAACTGGGCCAGCTCGACCTGTGCTTTGCCTTCCCGGGAGCTGGCGTGCTGAGCGAAGATGTCGAGGATCAGCGCGGTCCGGTCGATGACCTTCACCTTGAGCTTGGCCTCCAGCTGCCGCAGCTGGCCGGGAGTGAGTTCGCCATCGCAGATCACCGTGTCGGCAGCAGTGCCGAGGACGATCTCGCGCAGCTCCATGACCTTGCCGGAGCCGATGTAGGTTGCCGGGTCGGGGCGCTGACGGCGCTGGATGAGGCCATCGAGTACCTGGGATCCGGCAGTTTCGGCGAGTCGGGCCAGCTCAGCCAACGACGCGGCGGCCAGGGCTGCGGAGCCCTCGGTCCACACCCCGACGAGCACCACGCGCTCCAAGCGCAGCTGCCGGTACTCGACCTCGGTGACATCAGCGAGTTCGGTGGACAGACCTGCCACCCGACGCAGCGCGGAGCGGTCCTCGATGTCCAGCTCGCCTCGGGAGGCAGGGCCGGAATCATGCGGTGGGAAGATCGGTGAGGTTGTCATACGCCTCTCATCGTGACACGTCGGATGAGTTACGCCCACCCGAATTCGGATGCCATGCACTCTGGGTCCAGGTTGCATGGCAGGACACTGCAATCAGTGCGCCGGCAATCAGTGCGCCGACCACCAGTCGAGAGTCAGCCGGCCTCGGGCGACAAGCACCGCGGGACCAGTCAACGTGCTGCCGTCCCCGGCGATCGCCACATGCACTAGTCCGCCGGGAACCTGTACGTCGGCCTCGCCGGTGTCCCGGCCCTGGGCATCCAGCGCGGCAGCAAGCGCAGCCACTGTTCCGGTGCCGCAGGAGCGGGTCTCCCCCACTCCCCGCTCGTGCACCCGCATCCGCAGATGTCCAGCGCACAGCACATTAATAAACTCAACGTTGACGCCATGCGGAAAGATTCCGGGGTCGTGCCCTGGTGGCACGGTGAGGTCCAGTTGCTCCACCGGGACCTCGGTCAGGCAGGCTAGATGCGGGTTGCCGACGTCCACAGCGAGTCCGCTGAACGCCGCGCCCTCAACGGTCACCGTGGACGTGCCGGTACGCCGCACCCGACCCATCTCAACGGCCACCGAGCCGTCATCGTTGCGCCGCACCATGCGCGGACCAGACCTGCTGCCGATCCGGAACTCGGGGCTGGTAACCAATCCACCATCAGTCAAATAGCGGACCACTACCCGCATTCCGTTGCCGCACAGCTCAGCGACGGAGCCGTCGGCATTGCGGTAGTCCATGAACCAGTCGTCAGGTGAGGTGTCCGGCGGCGCGTCGGGCACCAGCGCACCTGGCACCACCCGCAGCACACCGTCGGCGCCCAGCCCGCGGTGTCGGTCGCAGAGTGCGGCCACCCTCGAGGGTGTCAGGTCCAACGCACCGGTGGGGTCGGGCAGCAGGACGAAGTCGTTCTCCGTCCCGTGTCCCTTGAGGAACACGATGCCCTGCTCCATTGTGCCCGAGCTTATCCGTC
>JBGSWT010000837.1:0-2873 GCA_041751815.1 Pseudonocardiaceae bacterium | reverse complement strand
TCTTCCGATCTGATCGCGCCCGCAGCAGGGCGAAGCCCGGGCCCCGAACGGCCTTGCGGATCATGCCTGAGCTGCCAGAATGGCCGCTCCATCGCGCTGGGCCGGAGGACACCGCCATGACCGACACGCCCGATCGACCCGAGCTGGGTCAGCCGGATCGACCCTCGGCGGACCGGCCGGCCCCGAGACCCGGGGTCGTTCCGTTGCGCCCGCTCGACCTCGGTGAGATCTTCGCCGGGGCGGTCGGCTACATCCGGGCCAACCCGGTGGTGACCCTCGGCCTCGCCGCTGCGGTCATCACCGTCAGCCAGCTTCTCGCCGTGATCGTCCGGAGCAGCCTGCTGCAGCAGCGCGACGCGGGGCGTTCGACACCGGGCCTGGTCCCCAACCTCCTCACGTTCCTCAGCACCATGGTCGCCGTGGCCGTCCTGACCGGGCTGCTGATCGTGGTCGTCCACCGTGCGGTGCTCGGGCAGCGCACGGCGCTGCGCGAGGCCTTGTCGGCCATCGGGCCGCGGCTGTCCGGCTTGATCGGGTTGGGCCTGTTCACCGGACTGATCATCACGGGGGTCGTCCTGCTCGGCACGCTGCCCGTGATGCTCATCGCGTCGTCCGGCGCGCGTTCCTCCTCCCTGATGCTGGCCCTCGTCCTGCTCCTGGCGGCGCTCGCCGTCGCGGTCTACGTCGGGGTGTTGCTGGCCATGGCCGTACCGGCCTATGTGCTGGAGGACATCGGAGTCGTGGCGGCGCTGTTCCGGTCCCGGGCGCTCGTCCTCGGTACCTGGTGGCGGATCTTCGGAATTCTGCTGCTGACCGTTCTTCTCGCGGGCGTGGTCGACGTCGTCATCGGCATCCCGTTCGACCCCGGCAGCGGTCTCGGCAGCGTCGGCGGCCCGGTGTCGTTCGCCGAGCTGATCGCCTCCGCGATCGGCACGATCGTCGCGAGCACGCTCACCGCGCCGTTCAGCGCGGGCGTCACCGGCCTGCTCTACATCGACCAGCGGATCCGGCGAGAGCGCTACGACATCGAGCTCGCCCGCTCCGCCACGCGCCTGCCGTGATCGGCATCGGTTAGCGGCGATCGTGCGCGGGCCGCCCGGGCCCTACCCGTACCCTGCGGGCCCATGGCTGCTCCCGCCGGTGTCAGTGCCGCGCCGTCCCGATCCGCACCGGTGCTCGACGTCCGCGTAAGGCTGGTGCTGGCCAGCGCACTGATGTTGTTCGTCGAGCTGGCGCTGATCCGGTGGACCGGCTCCAACGTCGTGCACCTGAGCTACTTCTCCAACTTCGTGCTGCTCGGCTCGTTCCTCGGGATCGGGCTGGGCTTCCTGCGCGCCGGACACGCGCGGCGGCTGCCGTTCTACTCGCCGATCGCGCTGGCGGCGCTGGTGACGTTCGTCGAGTCCTTCCCGGTGACGGTGGACCGCGGCAGCGACGACACGGTCATCTACTTCACCAGCCTCACCACGACCGGCCCGCCCACCTGGATGGTGCTGCCGATTGTGTTCCTGGCCGCTGCCGTGGTCACCGCCGGGCCCGCCGAGCTGGTGGGCCGCTGCTTCACCGAGCTGCCCCGGCTCACCGCCTACCGCCTCGACCTGATCGGCAGCCTGATCGGGATCGCTGCGTTCACCGGCCTGTCGTTCCTCGGCGCGCCACCGGTGTGGTGGGGACTGATCGTCGCGGTCGCCTTCGCCGTGCTGCTGGTGCCCGCCACCGGCCGGGGCGCGGTGCTGGTCGCCGCGGTACTGGTGGCCGTGCCGTCGGTGCTGATGGTGGCCGTCCTGTGGGACGAGTCGCACACGGCCGGGGCCAGCTGGTCGCCGTACTACAAGATCACTACGAGCTCCCGCGACGTGAACGGCGTGCCGATCGTCGACATCTCGGCGAACGGGGTGCCCCACCAGCAGGCCATCCCGGCCCAGGACCGGGTGCGGTTGGAGCCCCAGTACGGGCTGCCCTACGAGCGGGTGGCGGGCGGTTCGCTGGGCAACGTGCTCATCATCGGCGCGGGTAGCGGCACCGACGTCGCGATCGCGCTGCGCAACGGCGCCGCCCACGTCGACGCCGTGGAGATCGACCCGGAGCTGCTGGAGATCGGCCGCCGGCAACACCCGGATCACCCCTACGACGACCCGCGGGTGGACGTGCACGTCGACGACGGCCGCGCGTTCCTGTCCCGCACCGACGCCCGCTACGACCTGATCCTGCTCGCGCTGCCCGACTCGCTCACCCTCGTGCAGGGGGCGAGCTCGCTGCGGCTGGAGAGCTACCTGTTCACCCAGGAGGCGTTCGCCGCCGCTCGCGAGCACCTCGCGCCCGGCGGGGCGCTGTCGATGTACAACTACTACCGCGAGGGCTGGCTGGTGGACCGCTACGCCGCGACCCTCGAGCGCGTCTTCGGCGAGCCGCCGTGCGTCACCACCCTGTACGGCGACTCGGCCGCGGTGCTCGTCGTCAGCGAGGATCCGGACCAGCTGGCGTGCCCGGAAGGGTCGACCTTCACGGGGCTGGCCTCCGCCCCTGATCCGGCCACCGACGACCATCCGTTCCCCTACCTCCGCACCCCCAGCATCCCCAGCTTCTACCTGATCGCCCTCGGCTTCATGCTCGGCCTCTCGCTGATCGGCGTGCGGATCGCGGGCGGTCCCTTCCGGCAGATGGTCCCCTTCGCCGACCTGTTCTTCATGGGGGTGGCCTTCCTCCTGCTCGAGACGAAGAACGTGGTGCAGTTCGCCCTGCTCTTCGGCACCACGTGGTTCGTGAACGCCTTCGTGTTCGGCGGGGTGCTCGTGTCCGTCCTGCTCGCCGTGGCCATCAGCAAGCGCGTCGTGATCCGTCGCACGACGGCGCTCTACGCCGTGCTGATCGCG
>JBGSWT010000836.1:0-1652 GCA_041751815.1 Pseudonocardiaceae bacterium | reverse complement strand
GGGGCGGCGTGGGCGATTTCGGGCGACGGCGATCCGGGCACGACGAGCACGGCTCCGATGACCGCGGCGATCCGCAGCAGACGGAGCAACACCCACAGCCTCCAGGTGGACAGGTGGACTGACGCCGTGACCGTAGTGAGCCGCGCCGGGGGTGACAAGCGGGTCCTGGGTGGCCCGGTGTGAGTTGCTGGGCGTGCTAGAACACCGTTACTCACTCACGAGAGGCTCCGATGCGCCACAATCCCTCCGCCGCCCCAGTCTGCAAGGTGCGGCTGCGCTACGCCAAGCGTGGAAAGCTGCGGTTCACGTCACATCGCGACGTCGCCAGAGCCTTCGAGCGTGCGCTACGGCGGGCCGGCCTCCCGATGGCCTACTCGCAGGGCTACAACCCGCATCCGAAAATCTCCTGGGTGGGTGCAGCGCCCACCGGAGCGGCCAGCGAGGCGGAGTACGTGGAGATCCAGCTTGTCGACCACGTCGATCCGGAGGTGGTCCGCGGCGAGCTGGACGCGGCGTTGCCGGAGGGGATCGCCGTGGTCGAGGCGGTCCTGGCTGGTCCGGGCGGACTCGCCGAGCGAATCGAGGCGAGCAGGTGGCGCATCGAGGTCCGCGAGTGGGACATTGAGCAGCTACGCCACGCCACTCAGGCACTGCTCGCTGCATCAGAATTGCAGGTCCAACGCGTCACCAAGGACGGACTGCGCTCGTTGGACGCGCGGGCGGCCATCGTCTCGCTGGACATCGAGGATTTCCCCACGCTGGCGCCTGCGCCCGATCAGCTCGCCCGGTGTGGGATACTTCTCGCGGTCGTACGGCAGGTTAACCCTGCGGTTCGATCCGACGATGTGCTGAGTGCGCTCGGCGTCGTCGCCGGTCTTGCACCGCCGGTGCCCGCGAAAGCGATCCGGATGGCGCAAGGTCGGCTCGACGACTACGGGGATCTTGTCGACCCGCTCGCTGCGGATCGGGCATACGCCCGAACAGTGGTGGTGGGGTGCGACGGCGGGCCGGATCAGCACGATGTCGCGGGACATGCCGGTTGACCGTTCCGAACCGCGGAGCTGCCGGTGGAACACAGGATTGCCGTCGCCAGGCTTGGCGGCGGATAACGCATAGAGCCCCTGCGCGGCCGCGTCCCGACCTACGGGACGCGCCCGGGGGCTGGAGGAGCTGAATGGCCAACACGACAACGCCCGCCGGAAACATCGACGGGCGGCCGGATACATCCATGACCGCTGCCCCCGCCGGGGCCGATCTTGCTGCTTCCCTGCCGGACAGGGTGCGCGTGCATGCCTTAGCCAAGCTGCTCTCGGTGAGCAGCAAGGAAGTCATGGCCGCACTGTCCGAGCTCGGCATCACGATACGCAGCGCGCAGTCCAGCATCGACCGGGAAACCGCGTTGCGGGCGCTGCAGGTGCTGCTGCCGGATCCCGAATCCGACGCTGTGGAGACCGAGCAGATCGATCTGCAGACCGAGGAGGTCGAAGACCGGGCCGGACCTGGGGTGTCACTGGCACCGGTGTTCAACGCGGCGGCACCGGTGTTCCTGCCGCCGGTGTCGACGCCGGCGGCCGCCGAGGAACCCGACGACGAGGACAACGAGAGCGAGGACAGGGAGGGCGACGACAGCGAGGGCGAGGCGGAGCCCGACG
>JBGSWT010000835.1:0-2066 GCA_041751815.1 Pseudonocardiaceae bacterium | reverse complement strand
AGTCGCAGCTGACTGCGCTTGAGGTGCAGCTCGACCAGTGCTGGGACCTGCTGCGGCAGCGTCGTGCCCGGGCGGCCGCCGGATTGGATCCTGATGAGGCGCAGGTCCGGCCGGCGGACGAGGTCGAGGGCTACCTCAGCTGAGCGGTACCGCTAGTTGCTTGGGGAGGGGTCGGCGGTGACTGATGTCCAGGCAGGATCCGGGCCCGCTGAGCTGTGGCCGGCCTTGCGGGTGCAGGAGTGGGCTGACACTCGCGACACGCTGCACATGTGGACCCAGATCGTGGGCAAGATCCGGTTGGCGAAGGCGCCGATGGTCAACCACTGGTGGCAGGTCACGCTGTACGTCTCCGCCCGGGGCCTCACCACGTCGGCGATTCCGCACGGTGCTCGCAGCTTCGACATCGAGTTCGACTTCTGCGATCACCAGCTGCGCATCCGGTCCAGCAGCGGGGAGCAGCGCAGCGTTGCCTTGGAGCCGAAGTCGGTCGCGACGTTCTACGGCGAGACGATGGCGGCGATGCGTGACCTCGATCTGGAGGTTTCGATCAGGGCCACGCCGTCAGAGGTGGTGCGCGCGATCCCGTTCGAGGACGATCACGAGCACGCCTCCTACGACCCCGTTGCCGCGCAGCTTTTCTGGCGGCAGCTGCTGGCGGCGCATCGGGTGCTGACCGAATTCCGGTCCCGCTTCATCGGCAAGGTCAGCCCGGTGCACTTCTTTTGGGGAAGCTTCGATCTCGCCCTCACTCGGTTCTCCGGGCGCACCGCGCCGACCCATCCCGGTGGCGCACCCAACTGCCCCGACTGGGTCATGGTGGAAGGTTATTCGCACGAGCTGAGTAGCTGCGGCTTCTGGCCCGGCGGTGGAGAGGAGGGCTCCTTCTACGCCTACGCCTACCCCGAACCAGAAGGTTTCCGGCAGTATCCCATCCGTCCCGATGCGGCCTATTACAGCGACGAGGCCGGCCAGTTCCTGCTGCCTTACGAGGCTGTCCGCACGGCGCCGGATCCTGACCGCACGCTGCTGGAATTCCTGCAGAGCATCTATGAAGCCGCCGCCGAGCGAGCTGGCTGGGATCGGCGTGCGCTGGAAGACGACCCCGCCCGACGAGCCGGTTCCCGATGAGCCGGTTCCCGATGAGCCGGAGCAGCTACTTGACGTCGAAGATCTCGACGACGAGCGGGGTGTCCAGCAGGACGTGCGGAGCGACGGCATGGTAGGCCCAGACGTGCGTCCAGGCGTTGCCGGTGCGCAGTGTCAGGTAGGTCTTGACCATCCCGGGGCCGAAGTACTGGCCTAGCAGGAAGATGGCTGAGAGCGTGACGGAGCTCGCGGTGGTGAACTCGGTCCAGCCGTCGGCGGCGTGTACGGCGGTGTAGGTGAGCCCGCCGAGCAAGACCGTGGTCGTTGCCGAGCCGGTCAGGGCGAGATACCGCGGGATGAGGATGCAGTAGATCAACACCATGGTCGGCAGAACAGTGCCCAAGAAGAACAGCACGAAAGTGAGAGCTACTCCCACCAGCAGCTGGTGGGAGGGGAGCCGCACGGTTGCGTCGCTGACCGTGCCCAGCTGGACGACGATCTCGATCAGCAGCACGGCGGCGATGACGATCACGTCGTTGCGTCGGTTGCTGGATCGCAGGCCGAGCTGTTCGCGGGAGTACCTGCGCCGGAATACCAGGTAGGGGAGCACGGCCGCCGGCGGGTCAGGCTCCATACGAGGCCCATGACGAGCAGACCCTCCGCGAGCAGGAGGTCCGCGAACAGCAGCTGGGTACTGACCGATTCACCAACCGGCGCACGAAGGAGCGTTCCGGGGCTCGCGTGGGTTTTGCCGAGGAGGGGCTGATCACGACGGCTGCTCTGTCGAGCACGTTTTCACACAGTCATGCTAATACAGTCATGTTAGAAAGGGGAGGTGCCGAAACATGTCGATCACGCCGCCCGCCGCCGAGCGAGCTGGCTGGGATCGGCGTGCGCTGGAAGACGACCCCGCCCGACGAGCCGGTTCCCGATGAGCCGGTTCCCGATGAGCCGGAGCAGCTACTTGACGTCGAAGATCT
>JBGSWT010000834.1:0-2287 GCA_041751815.1 Pseudonocardiaceae bacterium | reverse complement strand
AGCTGTGCGCGGAGGGTGATCTGAACCGCAACGATGTTGCGGCCCTAATGGGCGATGTGTTGGGCAGGACGGTAAAGGCGGGGAGGCTCGACCCTAATATTCCCAACAAGAACGGCCAGACCTCGCCGTTGAAGCTCATGTTCGATCACTACGACACCCATGGCGTCCTGGGAAACCCTCTCATCCTCCGCGCCATTCTCGGCCGTGAGCCAAGAACGTTGCGGGCCTACTTCAAGGAGCTCGCCGCTCAGCCGTCAGTACCCCAGCAGACGCCGCCTTTCCTCCCGAAAGCAGGAGATCGGGTTTCGGCGGGAGCCCGCCATGGTTGATGTCAACGTCGCGCCGTTCGAGATCGAGGTCACCACGCGCCACGGCGACGTGGTACGCGCCGACGTCTACCTGCCGCATGGCGCGTCGGACCGTGTGCCTGCGCTGCTCGGCGCTTCGCCCTACCAGAAGTCCCTTCGTCGTCTGCCGGCCGACCCTGCGTTCCCGTTTATAGAGTATGGGCCGATGCAGCTCTATCTCGACGAGGGCTACGCCTATGTCGCCATGGACGTGCCCGGCACCGGGCGCTCCGAGGGGATTTGGGATCCGGTATCCCGTGCCGAAGGTGAGGCGATCCATGACATGATCGAGCATGTGGCCGCGCAGGACTGGTGCACCGGCCGTATCGGCATGATCGGCATGTCGTACTACTGCTGGAGCCAGTGGAACGCGGCCCGCACCCGGCCGCCGTCCTTGCGCACCATAGGCGCATTCGACGGCGCGACCGACATGTACCGCGACTGGATGTATCAGGGCGGCATCCCGATCCAGGGCTTCCTGAACGCGTGGCTGTTCGGTTCGGTGCTGCTGCAGCACCAGGCGGAGGGGCACAAGATGGCCAGCTATGGGCGCGACCGGGTCATCTACGACATGTATGCCCACACGCTCGATGACGACTGGCAGCGGCGGCGGTCGCCGTTCTGGGAGCTCGACCAGATCGACATTCCGGTGCTGTCCATCGGCACCTGGGGCAAGGCGTCGTTGCACCTGCGCGGCAACTTCATGGGCTTTGAGCGGGTGTCCGGCCCCAAGCAATTGCTTATCGCGGGCGCTCCGACGTTTCCGGCGACTCAGATGCTGTTCGCCCAAGCCGACTTCCATCGCCAGGAGTTGCTGCCCTGGTATGACCACCACCTGAAGGGCATCGAGAACGGTGTTATGGACCGGCCTAAGGTGCGCTTCTTCGTGCAGGGCGAGGGCGTGACGCAGGATGCCCCGGACTGGCCGCCGCCGGATGCCGTGCCGTCCGCGTTCTACCTCAGCGGCGCCAAGAGCGGGGCCGTCCAGTCGCTGAACGACGGATCGCTCGTGCCGGACATGCCGGCGGAAACGCACAGCAGCACGAACTGGAGCTACCCCGATCCGAAATGGGTGGCAGGAGTCACAACGTTCGACCTGAACGGCAACCCCGACCACGTCGCGCGGGTCAACACCTTCACCACAGCACCGTTCGACCGCGACCGCGAGTTCACCGGCCAGGGCGTGCTGATCCTGCACGCCTCGTCCGACCAGACGGATATGGACATCATGGTCAAGCTCTCGCTGCTGTCGGAGGGTGAGGACAAGCCGCACGTCATCAAGGTGTCCCAGGGCTGGCTACGCACCTCGCACCGTGCCGAGGACCCGGCGCTCACGACGGAGATGCGGCCCTTCCACAAGCACGACCGCGTGGAGCCGATTGAACCAGGCACGGTTTACGAGCTGCGTGTGGAGCTGATCCCGATGTCTGTCCTGGTGCGCCGGGGGGAGCGGTTGCGGCTGGAGATCAGCAACTGGGAGTCGGCCATCACCGAGGCGCCCATGACCCACTGGTATGGCCAGAAGGTCGGGACCGATACCTATCACCACAACGCTCGCCACCCATCCTGTCTGCGGTTGCACGAGCGGCCCCGGGCGGTGAACACCACCATTTCACAACGCCAGGAGACGAGTCATGCGGACTGACTGTAAATCAGCAATGGTTTACGGCGCTGATCAGCGCCGCAACATATTGATCTAGCCGATTATTGTGGGCTCCACACCCGCGCTGATTAACACGTGAGTTTCCGGAGTCGCCCCAGTCATCGTCACCCGCCAAATGAAACATGCTTTTGACCTTGGCCTCGTGAAGCAGGCCGTATGCGTCCGTGTTGTGCAAGTCGTTTCAAGGCGTGTCCCTCGAACACTTAGTCGCGAGAGCTGCGGCGCCTTTTCGACCGTCCCGTCGTGCTCGAGAGGGCACGTCGCTCATTCGGCAGCG
>JBGSWT010000833.1:0-4567 GCA_041751815.1 Pseudonocardiaceae bacterium | reverse complement strand
CCGTCCTCACGGAAGAGCTCGTCGAGCAGGCTCCGCCGCGTCGGGTCGGCGAGCGCCTTGAACACCTCGTCCACGTCGCCATCATAGGTGACCATTTGGTCACATGTCAACCGGTTTGATCATTGCCGCCTGGGTGACTGTCGGTGATCGTCGGGCGCTGACGGCCGGCAAGTGAGAGGGCTTCGCCATCGCAGGCGGCCTCAGCGGGTACGCTCGGCCACTTCCCAGCGATCATCTTATGAGCCGATAATCGTAGTTATGACAGATTATTCTAAAAGCTCGGAGCCCCTTTTTCTCATGACCGCGGTCGCAAAACCACCGAGATCCGCGTCAACGACTCCAGCCGCACCCGCACGGGGGTGCCGGTGCGGGTGTGGTGCTGGCCGGGCAACACCACCGACTCGGCGTTGATCCGCCAGGTCAAGGCCGACATGCGGGACTGGACGCCGGCGCGGATCGTGTGGGTGGCCGACCGCGGGTTCTCCTCGGCCGAGAACCGCCGCTACCTGCGCCGCGGTGATCACCACTACATCGTCGGGGAGAAGCTGCGCGGCGGTTCCCCGGAGGCCACCGCCGCGCTGGACCGCCCCGGCCGCTACGCGACGATCACGGCGAACATGCGGGTCAAGGAAGTCCGGATCTCCGAGCACGAGCGGTTCGTCATCTGCCACAACCCCGAGGGCGCCGAACGTGACGCCGCGGTCCGCGCTGAACTCCTCACGCGGCTGGGCGGGTTGATCGCCGGCAGCGACGCACTGGCCCCGGCGAAGCGGGCCGAGCTGCGCGGGGTGATCTCCACCAAACCCGGGCTCAACCGCTACCTGCGCGTCACCCCCAGCGGGCTGCTGCGCATCGACAAGGCCACAGTCACCACCGAGACCAACCTGGACGGCACGTACCTGCTGCGGTGCTCGGACCCCCACCTACCCGCCGCCGACATCGCCCTGGGCTACACCCAGCTCCTGGAGGTCGAACGCGGCTGGCGCGACATGAAACAGATCATCGACCTGCACCCGGTGCCTCACCGCCTCGAAGACCGCATCCGCGCCCACGTGCTGCTGTGCTGGCTGGCGCTGCTACTCATCCGCATCATCGAGAACACCACCGCCACCACCTGGAACCGGCTGTCCACCGAGCTGGGCCGCCTGCACCTGATCACCTACACCGGGCCCGCCGGGACCTTCGCCCAGCGCACCGAGCCGACCCCGGCCCAGCGCGACATCTACACCACCCTCGAACTCGACCTACCCCGCAAAATCATCAAGCTCACCACCCCGAGCTGCTGACCAGCCACAACACCCTCGCCTGGTAACACACCGATCCCGTCTCTCCAAAGGCATCTCCGCAGGTCAACACCCATAATCGCGTACTAGTCGATCAAGCTAACTGCGGAACGCAGGTGCTGGCAGGGCTGTATATCGACGAGCTAGGCCGAACCCGGTCGACCGGGAGGTTCCCGCGTATGACAACCAACGGGGACACACTGCGCCGCGCCAGTCAGTCAGGGACTCGACGACACGGGGTTATCCACCCGAGCTCTGCGCGGACTCGGAGACGGGAGGTGTCGTGGTACTGGCAGTGAGGTCATGTGTGGCCAGCCAGGACTGGAACTCCTGGTGTCGGAGCTGTACCGCGATTCCTGACAGCCGCACCAGACCCGCCATGTAGGCCCAGTCCAAGAACACCCCTGGTCGCCATGGCAGCTCCTTGCGTAGGGTGAGGACCACGCAGGCCACCGCGTACCGCAGCCACGGCGAGTCCGCAATGACCGCGACCCCGAACGCGACCCCGAACGCGACCCCGAACGCGGTCGCGTCCGCGGTCGCGGTCTTACCCGCGACCCAACCTCCGATCCCACCCACGGCCCCGACCACGACCGGTACTAACATGGTGTGGGCCAAGCCTTGCGAGATCAGTCTGCTGGGGCGATCGATCGCTGATGGACGCGTTGTGACGACGTCTGCGACCACGTGTCCAGCCACACTAATGGCCACGATCCCAACCACGATCGCAACCCTGCCCGCGACCAAGACCGCGTTCTCAACCGCGATCACGCCAGCGATCACGCCAGCGGCCACGACCCCGAACCCGACCCCCACTGTGACTGTGAATGTGATTGGGACCGTGATCGCAGCTTTCTTCGCAAATTGTCGGCGGACGGATAAGTCGTTTAGCGCTGCGATGCTGAATCGCTTCGGCAGCTCAACGTGAGGGCGTGAAGAATTCCATGCCACCCATGCAACCAGCGCGACACTACTCGCGAGACCGAGAAGCGCAGGTAGATCGCGGTCAATGCCAACAAAAAGAAAATACTGAACGCTGATCAGGACGAGGGGTATGGCTGCGGCGGTGGTAAGCAACGCCGCACCCAGATAGCGGGGGGCTTGCCAACCTGCGGCCCGCCACAGCAGGTCCAGCCGTAGATCGGTGGCAGAACCCCCACGGTCGGCCTGCGATCGCAGATAACGGACCAGGGTGGTCAACCAGCGAGTGACCTCGTCGGCGGTGTAGTATCCGCTGGCGGGTTTCGAGTGCCGGGCGACCGTGGCCGGGATCAACAGGCTGAACAGGTATTCGCCGAGGTCCTGCGCAGTGGTGCTGTGGGTGAGCAACTCGGCCGGGCGGCTATCGGGGTGGAGGTAGGCGCTGATCACCAGGAACAGCCGCAGCGGCGAACGCAACGCGGCGACCAGCAAATCATCATCGGTAGTAAGTCGGTCCAGGACCGGCTGCCACCGCTGCTGGATGCGGGTGGAGTCGGCGGGGTCCGGAAACCGATAGGTCAGGTGTCTGACCACGCGCGGAACGGTCAACGGTTCGACCTCGACCGCGGTGGCGTCTTGGACCGCCCCGATGAACTCGACGGCCCCTGCCCCATCCTCGACGCCACGTGTGATGGTCGTGAGTTGACGATGGCGGCCAGTCCGGCAGGTCACGACCACCGGCCGTACACCCTTCGTGGTCGAGTAGTTCAGCGCCCGCATCAGTGCCGCCGCCCGCCGCGGCACAAGGTGATCGTCGGGGTCCATCTCGTCGAGCCCATCCAGGACTGGCAGGATCCATCCCTCGGCCACCAACGCTGTGGCGTGGCTCTGCGCCACCCCATAGACACTGAACAGCTGACTGGCCAACCACGCATCCAACCGCGCCGACACCACCTCCCCGGCGACACTGTCGAGTTCCTCTCCCGGCGCGGGGTCGAAATCGGGGAGACTCAGCCGCACTGGTACCCTAATAACAGGCTCACCGCCCCCGTCCGGCCGAGCGGTATCCGCCCAAGCGGTCTGGGCAGCGACGATCACATCCAGCACAAGTTTGATCGCCAGTACCGTCTTACCCGCCCCTGCCGCACCCAGCACCACCAACCGACCAAGGTGGAGCTGACGGTAGTAACCCTCGATGCCGGCCAGGCTGCCCCGCTGGGTCCCGCCATCAGTTCGCCAATAGATCAACTCTGGCTGGGTGAAAGACACATCCGCAGCCTGCGGCTCACCGGTGTCAGCCAGCAACCGGGTCAACACCGCCGCCTCCTGGACGCGCACAGCACCGGCCAATTGCCGCGCCACGACAGCCAGCTGATCATCATCCTCAGCATTACCCCGTCGAAATTCGCCCACGATCTCCCGGACCACCGGCAGCAAACCCAGGACAGCCAACGGCAAGGCGAGTACACTGGCGATGTCAGCGCCCGTAGCGTCAGAATTCTTGCTCAGCAGCCACCACGTCGCCGCCGCGAGCGCAACAACCAACCCCAGGCCCGCAACCAGCCAACCCCGCTGACGCCGTGACACGCTCCTCACACCGCCTAGTGTGGACCACACCCGCACAGTGCCGCAGGACAGTTGCCCGCGACCGCGAGGACCGCACCCAGAGCGCCCTCGGTCGGTGAACGAGCTGGTCGAGCGGCTCGGCCTCAGCCAGCCGGGGACGTCCAAGCACCTGCGGGTGTTGCGGGACGCTGGTCTGGTGTCCGTGCACGGGCAGGCACAGCGTCGCCTGT
This sequence comes from Pseudonocardiaceae bacterium, assembly GCA_041751815.1. Taxonomy (GTDB): domain Bacteria; phylum Actinomycetota; class Actinomycetes; order Mycobacteriales; family Pseudonocardiaceae. The sequence continues at coordinate 567 of JBGSWT010000833.1, read as the reverse complement.
ACGCGGTGGAACCGGCACCACTGGCAGAGCTCGACCGCTGGCTCGAGCCCTACCGCCGCCTCTGGAGCGGCCGTCTCGACGCCCTCGAGCGGCACCTCGACTCATCTGCCATCGATACGACGACCACGGAGGAAGCGTGAACGACGCCTACGGCACCTACGAGCGGATCGACGGACGGGTGGCACTGCGCTTCGTCAGGCAGCTGCGCCACCCCATCGACCAGGTGTGGACAGCGGTGACCCAGGTTGAAGGCCTGGCTGCCTGGTTCCCCTGCCGAATCGACGGCGACCTGCGGGTCGGCGGCCGCCTTCGCTTCGTCTTCCCCGAGGACAACCCCGAGGTCGACGAGATCAGCGAGGGCGAGGTGCTCGCGCTCGACCCGCCGAAGCGGCTCTGGTTCAGCTGGGCCGACGAGGAGATCCGGATCGACCTGAAACCCGCGGACGACGGCGGATGCACCCTGACGTTCTCCGATCTCATGCCCGACGACTACACGCCCGGGGCCGCCCGGACCGCCGCCGGCTGGCACGTCTGCCTCGACGCGCTCGCCGCGCTGCTCCGGGACGG
>JBGSWT010000832.1:0-2186 GCA_041751815.1 Pseudonocardiaceae bacterium | reverse complement strand
GCCGCGCAGGCCGGCGTGGCCGACCGGGTCCGCTTCGAGGTCGCCGGGGCCAAGGACTTCCCCGGCAGCTATGACCTGGTGTGCTTCTTCGACTGCCTGCATGACATGGGTGACCCGGTGGGCGCCGCCGGCCACGTGCGCGACGCGCTCGCCCCGGACGGCACTTGGCTGCTCGTCGAACCGATGGCAGGCGACCGGACCGAGGACAACCTCAACCCCATCGGCCGGCTGTACTACGCGGGCTCGGTGATGCTGTGCACCCCGTCCTCGCTGGCCCAGGAGGTCGGGCTAGGCCTGGGCAACCAGGTCGGTGAGAAGAGGCTGGCCGAGCTGCTCACCGAGGCCGGGTTCGGCCACGTCCGCCGCGCCACCGAGACACCGTTCAACCTCATCCTGGAGGTGCGCCGGGTGAAGCCCCCGGAGACCGAAGATCGTTAAGCCGAGATCACGCCGACAGCAGGCGCTGGAAGAATTCGCGGTAGCGCTGGAAGCTCACCCGCAGGTCCTCGGTCGACATGGACTCGCTCGTGTGCCCGCTCCCGACGTTCGCGCGGATCTCTTCCAGCGTGCGGTCGATCAGCACGCTGGCCTCGTGTACCGCGCGCTGGGGGTCGTCGACAAAGGTTCCCTGCACCCGCTGCCATTCGGCGCGCATGCCGGCCACGTCATGGAGTAGACCCACGCGCTGCACATCGCCAGCGCGGTGGGCGTCATGGCTGGTGGCAGCCGCCGGACGGCTGGCGTGATCACCGGCATCGGGAGCAACGGGCTCGGGATACCTGGTGGGGCCAGACTCATGTGTCGGATCAGACTCGGGTGCAGGATCAGACTCGGGTACCGGATCAGACTCAGGTACCCGATGAGAGTCATGAGCGGAGCCCGCGACATCAGCGGGCTTCGCTGAATCCGGATCGCTGGGATGGCCGGCGCGTTCCCCGTGGGCCTCTTGATCGTCCTTGTCACGGAAGCGGTTCAGCTCACCATCGACAAAGCGCCGCACCCGCTTGCCCAGACCTTCGGATTGTTCGGACTCCCCGTGGTGTTCGTGCCGCGTGCCCATTTCAACCTCCGTCGGTGATATCTCGACACAAGCCTCCATACCCCCTTTGTCACATACCCCACTGTACGGGCGATCACGCTCAATTCACCCGTTGAGCCCATCAATGACCAGGCCTGCTGCGGGATCGCGCCGATGCCCCCGCTGCCGAGGACACCGTGGGCGAGCCCTCGGCACCAAGGCCCGCGGAAGCAGCTTCCATTCAGGCGGTGGGGCAGCAGAGCATCTGGGTGATACTGCGCCCCACGACCTGCAGGTGCCCCGCAGTGCGGAGCGCCGCACGTTTGCAAACGCGCTCGGCGGGGTTAAGCTGAGAGTGAACAGGTCTGCCTCGTCCGGTACAGGTCCGGGCCAGTCGGATCAGGGATTCCAGGAGGAATCATGATCGTCCTTGGCATCATCTTGGTGATACTTGGCTACCTGCTCCCCCAGCTGAGCATTCTCATCACCATCGGAATCATCTTGATCGTGGTCGGGGCGATCCTGGCTCTGCTCGGTGGGTTCGGCCGCACCGTCGGCCCCCGACGCCACTACTGGTAACCGGCTGACCGCAGTCCCGCGAGCGGGCGTGTCGGTGCGTGCTGAGCAGTAACGGCCGGGATTTGGTGTCCCGTCCACCGTGGTGGTGACGTGCCGTCGCACCCGTCTGGACGCAAGGCGGGCGGGAAACTCGAGCCGCTGCCCGGCTTCGGGGAGCGGTCAGCGCACCGATCGATGACGGGATGCAAGAGGTTTCAATTCCTTTGTCTAATGGGTGGCATCCCAGTCGATTACGATAACTTTAGTGCAGCAGGTATTCCCCGGAGTCAGTACCGCCACGTCGCTAAGAACGCGGATACCGATCAGGCGACTACCGGGCCGGCGCTCTCGGTGGGTTGAGCGGCGGGCCGTCTGGAGGCTCTTCGCTGTTTTCAGTGGGTTACTCAGTGTGAGGGCATGTGTGGGGTTACTCAACGTGATGACATGTTGGCGGGTGTGGGGTTGGTGTGGGTGGGGAGGGGGAGTTTGGCCGCGGTGAGGTAGACGATGGTGATCATCTTGTTTTTGTTCCGGTAGCCCCGGGCGCGGGCCTTGGCGGCCTGGACGAGGGAGTTGATCCCTTCGAGTAGGCCGTTGGTCAGGTGGTTTG
>JBGSWT010000831.1:0-4439 GCA_041751815.1 Pseudonocardiaceae bacterium | reverse complement strand
CTGACGCCGTGACGGTGCTCGCCGACGGCGAGGAGTACCCGCTGGACCACGACGCCGAGGGCCTGTTCCACGGCGTCACGCCCGGCCCCCCTGGTGACTACCGGTTGCGGGTGCGCTACGGCGAGCACACCGAGATCACCGACGACCCCTACCGCTGGCTGCCGACGCTGGGTGAGGTCGATCTGCACCTCATCGGGGAGGGCCGCCATGAGCGGTTGTGGGAGGCGCTCGGCGCACACGTGCGGACCTACTCCACCCCGGGCGGCCCGGTCGAGGGAACCTCGTTCGCGGTCTGGGCACCGCATGCCCGAGGGGTGCGGGTATGCGGCGACTTCGACGGCTGGTCCGGGGTGGCCACCCCCATGCGCTCGCTGGGCCCGGCCGGGGTGTGGGAAGTGTTCCTGCCCGGCGTCGGTCCGGGTGTGCACTACAAGTTCCGCCTGCTGGGCCCGGACGGCAGGTGGCACGAGAAAGCCGATCCGATGGCCCGCACCACTGAAATCCCGCCGAACACGGCCTCGGTGGTCGCGGCCCCATCGACCTACGAATGGGGCGACGAGCGGTGGCTCGCCGAGCGCGCACGGCGGCAGCCGGTCACGGAGCCGATGAGTATCTATGAGGTGCACCTGGCCTCGTGGAAGCAGGGCCTGGGTTATCGGGAGATGGCTCAGGAGCTGGCTGACTATCTGACGACGACCGGATTCACCCACGTCGAGCTGCTACCAGTAGCCGAGCATCCGTTCGGTGGTTCCTGGGGATATCAGGTCACCTCTTATTACGCGCCGACGTCGCGCTTCGGTTCTCCGGACGACTTCCGCTACTTCGTCGACACGCTGCACGCGGCGGGAATCGGCGTGATCGTGGACTGGGTGCCCGCGCACTTCCCGCGCGACGAGTGGGCGCTGGCCCGCTTCGACGGCGCACCCTGCTACGAGCACGCCGACCCGCGGCGCGGGGCGCACCCGGAGTGGGGCACTCTGATCTTCGATTTCGGGCGCAAGGAGGTCCGCAACTTCCTGGTGGCCAACGCGCTGTACTGGCTCGAAGAGTTCCACCTCGATGGGCTGCGGGTGGACGCAGTGGCGTCGATGCTGTACCTCGACTATTCCCGCCAGCCGGGCGAATGGCTGCCCAATATCTACGGTGGACGCGAGAACCTGGACGCGGTGGCATTCCTGCAGGAGATGAACGCCACGGTCTACAAGAGGCACCCCGGCGTCGTGACGATCGCCGAGGAATCCACCGCCTGGCCGGGAGTTACCCGGCCCACCCATCTGGGCGGTCTGGGCTTCGGCTTGAAGTGGAATATGGGCTGGATGCACGACACGCTCGACTACATCGGCCACGATCCCGTGCACCGCACCTACCACCATAATTCGATGACCTTCTCGCTGATGTACGCCTGGAGCGAGAACTTTGTGTTGCCGATCTCGCATGACGAAGTGGTGCACGGCAAGGGCTCGATGTGGACGCGGATGCCCGGTGACGACTGGAACAAAGCGGCCAACCTGCGCGCCTTGCTGGCCTACATGTGGGCCCACCCCGGCAAGCAGCTGCTGTTCATGGGCAGCGAGTTCGGGCAGCCCGCGGAGTGGGCCGAGAGCCGCTCGCTGGACTGGAATCTGCGCCATCACCCGCTGCACGGCGGTGTGCTGCGGATAGTCGGCGACCTCAACGCCCTCTACCGCTCACACCCCGCGCTCTACAGCCTGGACGCCAGCCCCACCGGCTTCGAGTGGATCGACGCCAACGACGCCGCGGGTAACGTGCTGAGCTTCCTGCGGTGGGGCGACGACGGATCGGTGCTGGCTTGCGTGGCCAACTTCGCCGGAAACCCACACGAGGACTACCGGATCGGATTACCCCATCCGGGACGCTGGCGTGAGGTGCTCAACACCGATGCCGAGAACTACGGTGGCTCCGGGGTCGGGAACATGGGCGAAGTCGTCGCCAGCGAACAGCAGTGGCACGGCCGGCCCTACTCGGCGCTGTTGCGGCTTCCGCCGGCTGGTGTGCTCTGGCTTGCCCCCGCGACTCCTGAAACCTGATCCGGCGCTGGTCACGCCTCTCAGCAGGCCGATAAGCAGTAGGCTGGTGGTGCCGGTTCATAAGGATTCTGATCGGTGGATCAAGGGGTGAGACGCGACCACATGGAGTTACCTGATGGGCAGGGCCGCACCCCTGGGCCATCAGCTGGTCTCGCCCAAGAGTGGGCCCACGCCATCGCCACCACTGCCTACGTGGCGATGGCGCATCCCGATATCCAGCGGTACCTGCAGGATCTCACCGAGCGCCTGGTGGCGGCGCTATCGGGTCCTTCGGTAGATACCCAGGCCGCTTCCGACGTCGGCGCCCGGCTCGCGACCGGGGGGTTCACCGGCCCGCGGAGCCTGTCCCGCACGGTCGAGATTCTGGGCCGGGCCTTACCCGGCACAGTAGGCAGTGCGGCGGCCACCCCATCCTGCAGCCGGGTCATCGAGCTGCTCGGTGCGCTGGCAGCGGGCTATACGTCGGCGCTGCGCAACCGTGTCTTCGACCAGCAAGAAGAGATCAAGCGGGCGCTGTTGCAGGCATGGCAGGACGTCGAGCGGGATCTGCGGGCCAGTGAGGCACGGCTGCGCGAGATGTTCGACTCGTCCCTGCTGGGTATCGCGATCAGCGAGCCCGGCGGGTGGATCGTCCAGGCAAACCCTTCGCTCGGCGAGATCCTCGGTTACTCCCCAGACGAACTGCTCGGGCGTCAACTCAGCGAGCTGTTCTCCCCAGCTGACGGGCCCATGGTGCAGGGCCACTACCAGGGCATGTTGGCTGGTGGGACGTCGCGGTTCCGGGTTCGCTGCACGCTGTGCCGTGCAGATGGCGAGACCGCGTGGGTTTACCTGGCCGCCTCGGTACTGCTGGACACCGAGCAAGCGCCCCAGTACGTGGCCACGATGGTCGCTGACATCACCGACGCGCATCTGCTCGAGCAGCGGCTGAACCACCAGACGTTGCATGATCTCCAGACTGGTCTGCCCAACCGGCAGTACTTCGTCACCCACCTGGAAAAGGTATTGGGACAGCTCGAACCGTCGGCCGTCGTGACTCTGCTGCACCTCGACCTGGACGGCTTCGCAGCGATCAACGACGGATTGGGACACCACGCCGGTGACCAGCTGCTGGATGTGGTCGCCCGGCGGCTGGAGGCGGTGGTCGCCGACCAGCAGGCGATGGTGGCCCGGCTCGGAGCCGACGAATACGCCATTCTCATCGAGCCGCGGGATTGCCTCCCAGATGTCAGCGCCTTGGCCGAAGCCATCAACACCGAACTCGCCGAGCCGTGCTACCTCGACGGGATCGGGGTGGCGGTCACCGCAACCATCGGTGTCGTACAGCGTCGGGTTGGCGGGTCCAAGCCCGAGGAGCTGATGCGCGCAGCCAGCGCCACACTGCGTCGGCTGCGCGGGAAGGGCAAGCGGCAGTGGACCCTGTTCGACCCGGACATCGACGCCGCCGACCGCGCGCAGCTCCGGCTGGCCGCGGCAATGCCCGGCGCTCTGGAGACCGGCGAACTGCGCGTGACCTACCAACCGGTGGTCACGCTGGAACGTCGCCGGCTGGTGGGCATCGAGGCGGCGCTGTACTGGCAGCACCCGCAGCTCGGCGTGCTGTCGAATGAACAATGTGTGCAGGCCGCGGAGCGGACCGGTGTCGTGCATGAGGTCGGTCAGTGGTTACTGCGCACTGCCGCTGACCAGGCCATGTCGTGGCAGCAGCGCCGCGGTGGCGGCGTGCCTCCGGTCGTCGTCAACCTCACGCCGTCCCAGGCCCAGGACCCCGACCTGGTGGCAAGAGTCAGAACGGTCCTGGACCAGACCGGTCTCGCGCCTGCTGAGCTGGAGCTGCGGGCGCCGGTGGCAGCAATTCGCACGGTCAGCGGTGAGCTCGCCGGTGAAGGCGGTGCGCACGCCGAGGACAATCTGCGGGTGCTTGCCGACCTGGGTGTGCGCGCGGGGCTCTATGACTTCGGTGGCGGGATCGGCGGATTACGCTGCCTGGCCGATCTCTCGGTGTGTGCGGTGCGAATCGCCCAGCCGGTGTCCCAGCAGGTGGCCGCCGATCCATCCCGGATCCTGTCCCAGGCGGCGCAGGCATTGGTGCACATTGTGCGCGCCGCCGGGATCGACGTGGTCGCCTTCCCGGTAGACACCGCGGAGCAGGCTGCGTGCTGGCCATGGATAGGCGCCAACTGGGCAGCCGGCGCGCTATTTGGCACGGTCGAGCAATGGCTCGACCGTGCCACGTGAGTGGTGATCGGTGCTATAGCATCGATCGCCACTCACGAGTCAGAACAGCGCACGGGCCAGCGCACGGCGCGCCGCGGTGACCCGGGCGTCGTCGGGGCCGAAGAGCTCGAACAGCTCAACCAGGTGCGCCCGCACCCGTTCGCGGTCGTCTCC
>JBGSWT010000830.1:0-1520 GCA_041751815.1 Pseudonocardiaceae bacterium | reverse complement strand
GTCGAGCTGTTCGGCCAGCGGATCGAGCAACCCGGTCGGGTCCAGCACGCCACACGGTTTGGCGCTGAGCCCCAGCGCCTGCTCGCTGAGCAGGGCAAGCAGGTCTGCCAGCACGTCGATCCCGCCCGGCAGCACCACGACGGCGTCGGACAGCAACCGGACCACCTCCAGCCGAGCGGCCGGCCCGTCCACAGATCGCAGATCAGTGGCCTTGGTTTCCGGCTCTGCACCGCGCGCCAGCACCTCCACGACGTCCACCCCGGACTCGATAGCGTCGAAGGTGAGCGATCCGGGTACCCCGAGCACCATGCCCCAGCAACGCCGAGCCAGCTCAGTTCCCAGCTGCTGCACGGCTCCGTCCAACGGCGCGCCAGCGGAGAGTCCAGGTCCACCCAGAATTCCGATCCGCACGAACAGACACGTTAGTCCGAATGGAGGTCCCGTGGCTGCCGCGGCACTCGACAGTCCACCTGGCACCCGTAGACTCAGTCCGATCCGGCCCACGAGGAGTGACGAATTCGGTGCCTGCCGCATCGACCCCTGGCTGTAGTACGGGGCCGGGTCCCTGGCCCGGCTGCCCCGCCCCACCGTCCCCCCGGACGGCATAGATGGACGTTGCGCTCTCGCTCCTTGGCCTGCTCGGGATGGTCGCGCTGACCGCAGGCACCTTCGTGTGCGTCGCCGGCGAGTTCGCCCTCACCGCGCTGGAACGCAGCACGATCGACGCACACGTGCAGCAGGTTGGGGACCGCCGCGCCCACCAGGTCAAGCACGCGCACAGCACGCTGTCGTTTCAGCTGTCCGGGGCACAGGTCGGCATCACGATCACCACCTTGGTCACCGGATACATCGCCGAACCGGCCATCGCCGAGTTGATCCGACCCGGGTTGGAGACCGTCGGGCTACCCGCTGCCGCCGCGGGGGGCGTGTCCATCGGGATCGCGTTGGCGCTGGCCACCGCATTGTCGATGCTGTTCGGCGAACTCGTGCCCAAGAACCTGGCCATCGCCCGGCCGCTGTCCACCGCCCGGCAGGTCGCCGGCCTGCTCAACGCGTTCTCCGCCGCGTTCCGCTGGCTGATCTCGACGCTGAACGGCTCGGCGAACTGGATCGTGCGGCGGCTGGGCATCGAACCGGCCGAGGATCTGCGCTCCGCTCGCTCCCCGCAGGAACTGGGCTCCCTGGTTCGCAGCAGCGCCCAGCAAGGCACCCTCGATCAGGGAACCGCAACCCTGCTGGACCGCTCGCTGCGGTTCGGCGAGCGCACCGCGGAGGAGCTGATGACTCCCCGGATGCAGGTGCAGGCACTGCGGGCGGACGCGACCGCGCTTGCCCTGGTGGACACCGCACGGCGGACTGGATTCTCCCGCTTCCCGGTCTATGGCAGCGACCTCGACGACGTGCGCGGTGTGGTGCACGTCAAGCAGGCCTTCGCAGTGCCCGTCGACGAGCGTGCTGTGACCTTGGCCGGCGCGCTGGCCAGCGTGGTCCCCACCGTGCCGAGCTCGCTGGACGGCGAT
>JBGSWT010000829.1:0-4036 GCA_041751815.1 Pseudonocardiaceae bacterium | reverse complement strand
CCGGGCACGCAGCCGCTGCGCCAGCACGTCGGGCCGGCAGGTCAACGCCAGGTAATGCACCACGCTGAACAGTGCCCGTTCCGGCAACGGTTCCAACTCCGGAGGCACCACCGTGCCACAGAGCAGCACCGGCCGCCCGCTCTGTCCGATCATCGCGGCCAGCCGCAGCCACGTCGAGCGGAACAGCCGGTGCTCATCGGTGGGATCGCTGAGCTCAGGAAGCCACAACACGTCCTGTTCAAGGACCACGAAGCGATCCGACAGCCGCGGCAGCAGGGCACGGGCCACCGTGGACTTGCCGGTACCGCTGGGACCTGCCAGGCAGAACAGGGGTTGGCGGGCCAAGGACTGCCGGTGGCCGCACTCGTCGCAGACCAGCGGCAGTGTCAGCAAGCATCCGCAGCGGTCACAGATCCGCGGGTTCATCCGGTACCGGCGCGCGGCCTAGCCGAACAGGCCGCCGAGGAAGCTTCCGTGGCTGCGCTGGTGTCCGTAGGGCCGCGGTGAATCGGCGTAGCGCCCGTGGTGCTCTCCCCGGTACGGCCGGGGTGAATCCCGGTAACCCCGGGGCGAGTCGGAATGACTGCGGTGCCCGCCCGAATGCCCCACATACGGAGGCGCCCCGCCATCGTAGTAGTGCTGCTCGGCCCGCAGGAGCTGTTCCAGCTCGCCGTGATCGAGGAAGATGCCCCGGCAGTTCTCGCACTGCTCCAGGTGCACTCCCTGCTTGTCGACGGTGCGTAGGGACCCATGGCATTTCGGACATGTCACGCAGTGAGCATACGATCTGTCGTGCTAGACCAGCACAGCGAGTCGGCTATAGGTAGCCTCCCCTAAGGACGGGGAGGCGGGGATGGCACCGACAACCAGGGTGGGACGACCCCACGGCGGGCAAGTGCCCCCATACCGGGTGTACTTCGTCGAGGTGGCTCGCAGCGAGCGCCTCGGCCCCAGCTTCGTGCGCGTCACGTTCACCGGTGAGTGCCTGCGGGCTTTCGGTACTGGCGGCGTCGATCAGCGGATCAAGCTCTTGCTGCCGCAGCCTGGGCGTACGGTGGCCGACATCCCCAACGGGCCCGGCTGGTACCCGGCATGGCAGGCGATGCCGCAAGAGATACGTCCGACCATGCGGACCTACACCGTGCGGGCGTACCGGCCCAAGGTGGGCGAGCTGGACATCGACTTCGTGCTGCATGGCGCAGACGGCTGCCACGGAGGCCCCGTCTCGGCCTGGGCCGCGAAAGCCCACCCCGGTGACGCCGCCGCGCTGGCCGCTCCCGACCGGCCAGGTAGCGGTCGGATGTGGGGGTGTGAGTGGTCCCCGCCAGAGACGGCCAGCCGGCTGATCATTGCCGGCGACGAGACGGCTGTCCCTGCGGTGGCGTCGATCGTCGAGTCGCTCTCACCGCAGGCCCGGGGCGTCATCTGCGCCGAAGTGCCGACGGCAGGCGACCGGCAGTACTGGGAGGTACCCGACGGGATCGAGCTGCGGTGGTTGGTACGCCAGGATGCGGCCGGATCGGCCCCCCACGGGTCGTTGCTCGAGGCAGCCGTGGCGGAGGTCCTGACCGAACTGTGCGGGCCGAAGCCACCAGCGGCCGGGACCGACCTGGTGGACGTGGACCTCGACACATCAAGCCTGTGGGACGTACCCGAAGGGCCGACCGGCGAGCTCGATACTCCTGGAGGCGAGCTCTACGCGTGGTTGGCCGGGGAAGCCACGATGATCAAGAGGCTTCGGCGTTTGATGGTCAACGACCACGGTGTTGCGCGCACCGCGGTCGCCTTCATGGGCTATTGGCGGCAGGGAGGCGGCGGCTGACCCGGGCGAGGGTCGAGGCGAAGCGGCGCAACAGCAAGGCAGCGGTGACCGCCAGCCCGCACATCAGGCCGAGCCAGACGCCGAGCGGTCCAGTCCCGGCCGTCAGCCCGAGGAGGAACGCCGCGGGTAGACCTATCAACCAGTAACCGATCACGGTCAGCCGGAACCCCGATTTCGTATCATCCACCCCCCGCAGCAGACCGACGCCGATGTTCTGCGCACAGTCGAAGAACTGCATCAGCGCAGCGATCATCAGCAGGCTGGTCGCGATACCGAGGGTGATGCTGTCGGCCGGATCGAGAAAGGGTCGCAGCACGACGCCGGGCGCAGCGAGGTAGACCACAGCGACGATCCCCATCACCACGTGCCGTGGATCAGCGCGAGGCGGCTCACCCTGGCCGCAGCGTCGATCCGGCCGGCAGCGACCCTCGCCACTGACACTGACAGCGTGGCCGGATTCAGCTGGTGCCTGGCCATCGCGCGCGCCATCGCCGCCGAGCCAGATGTCCTGCTGTGCGACGAAATCACCTCCGCGCTGGACCCACAGGCCACCGAAGCCGTCATGCAACTGCTGACCCAGTTGCGCACCGAGCGCGGACTCGGCCTGCTGCTGGTCAGCCATGACATGCCACTAGTCACCGCCACACCGAGGCCACTCTGCTGGTGCATGACGGGATGTGCACACCACTGGCTTCGGGCCGGGCCCGCCGTCGATGACGAGAAACCAACTCAGCGCCGCAAGCGGGCTTGTCGCAAAAGGGGCACTGAATGGAAGGTAGTCGTTATTGGTGAGTAGGCGTACGCGTCACCGAGTCTTCACATGACCACTCACCGTCTTCCAGTGACCGTTCACCGCACCACTCTCACTTGGATTTCTCGCGTCATCTTCGGCGTCCAGAATTGTCGGTGCTGGTTGCAACAATGGGTGTCATGGCGGCGCCGGTGCTGGATGAGGTGGCAGCTGCTGGGGATGCCCAGTGGCTGGCTCGGCTGCGTGCCGCGGAAATCGAATCCCGGATGGCGCAGGCGCGGGTGTTGCAGATTATCGGGGAACGCGACGCCGTCGGTGTGGCCGGGCGATCGGGATATGGCACGGTGGCCCGAATGGTCGCTGCGGTGGCATTGATTGGGGCCGGTGAGGCCCGCAACCGGGTCGCTGCCGGTGAAGCACTGGCCCCCCGCCAGACTTTGATCGGAGAGACATTGCCAGCGCGGTGCCCGGCGACTGCCGCGGCCTTCGCCGCGGGTCAGATCAGCGCTGCTGGCGTGCGGATCGTCACCGAGCTCATTGGTTGTTCGTACACTACGGGGTATGGACAGTGCACAACGTCACGGACGCGGCGGAACCTCCTGGGGTGGGCGGGCTGGTGTGGGTGCGGCGTCGGGGTGGGTGGGTCAGCCGGCGGCGATTTACTGTCGGGTGTCGAGTGCTCGGGATGAGGATCAGACGGGGGTGGATCGTCAGGAGCGGTTGTGCCGCGAGGTGGCTGATCGGCTGGGTTTGGTCATCGCGGTGGGGTGTGTGTTTGTGGATAACAATCGATCAGCGTGGCAGCGGCGGCGGAACCGTCCGGGGTGGGATGCGTTGCTGGGTGTGATCCGAGCGGGTGGGGTGCGGCATGTGATTGTGTATCACCCGGATCGGTTGATGCGTCAGCCCCGGGACCTGGAAGAACTCTTGACTTTGTCTGATGAGCATGACATCACGTTGCATGGGCAGGCGAACCGTCGTGATCTGTCCGATCCGGATGATCGGTTTTTTCTGCGGATCGAGGTGGCGCACGCGTGCCGCTCGTCGGATGATACGTCGCGACGGTTGCGTGATGCGTTGGAGGATCGGGCGCGGGAGGGGCGGCCGCATACCAGCGCGCGGCGCCCGTACGGGTACGCCGCGGACGCGCGGACCGTGATCGAGGCTGAGGCGCAGATTATTCGGGAGATTTTCGCTCGGTATCTTGACGGTGTCACCCCGCGCCAGATCGCTGTTGAGTTGAATGAGCGGGGACAGCCCACGGCGGGCGGGGGTCTGTGGCAGTCCTCGACGGTGCGCCGGATGTTGCGGTCGCGGCATGTGACCGGAATCCGGGTGTTTCGGGCGCAGGAGTTCGGCGAGGGGGACTGGCCAGCGATCATCGACCGGGGCACGTGGGCGGAGGCCCAGGACCGTCTTGCCTACCGGGCGTCGGCCCATGCGTCGCGGGCGTCGCGGTTTTA
>JBGSWT010000828.1:0-2685 GCA_041751815.1 Pseudonocardiaceae bacterium | reverse complement strand
CGCGTCGTTGGCCGCGCACCGCTCCTACCTCGAGGCGCTCGGTGGGGCGATGGCCGACCCTGCCACGTTCCTCCGCGAGATGGCCCAGGCGGACGCCGAACGGTTGCCGGGCGCCCGCCTCGCAACCGCCTTTGAGCTGATCCCGGTCTAGAGGAACGGTGGCATATGCCGGGCGTGGTGTCGCGCGCTGTGCTCGGTGGTGTGGTGGCGCTGTTAACGGATCTTGGCGCCGTACACGTTGTCGACCGTCATCGCCATGAGCACTCTTCGGTCGGACACCATGACCGACCGGTACTCGTCCCAGTCCGGATGCTCTCCAGCGGCGGCGCGGTAGTAGTCCACGAGTGCTTGAACCTCGGGACCGTGGGGGTCGGTCCCCGGCCCGGTGAGTGTGGCCGTGCCCTCGGCAGTGGCCCATGCCCAGCCGTCTGGACTGGTGACCTCCAGCGTGGCTCGTGGGTCCCGCCGCAGGTTCCGGGTCTTGGCGCGCCCCTCGGTCATCGACACGTAGATGACTCCGGCCTCCTGGTCGTAGGACGGGGAGACAGGGGACAGCTGGGGGCGGCCGTCCGACTTGATCGTCGCTAGGACGCCGAGCCGACTCTCCGCGAGCAGCGCACGCGGGTCGAATGGTGTGGCGGTCATGTTCGGGGTCAACTTGTGACCGATGCTGGCAATTCCTGATGGCGCAGCACCTGCACCTGAACGTTTGAGGTTCTGCTGTAGGCGATGCCCGTACTATCTGACGCTTGTGTTCACGCCAGAGCAGCGAGAACGCCTGCGCAAGGGGCTGGTTTCGGCGGCGTACGCCGATACCCGCATCACGGGTGCCGCGGTGACCGGGTCGGCCGCGGTCGGTCGTGAAGATCGGTGGTCCGACATTGACCTCGCGTTGTGCGTCGCCGCTGACGCCGACCGTGAGCAGGTGCTTGCCGACTGGACCGACCGCATGTACCGCGAGCATGCCGCCGTCCATCACGTGGATGTGATCCGGGGTGTCACTCTTTATCGGGTCTTCCTGCTCGCTAGCACCTTGCAAGTCGACCTTGCTTTCTGGCCGGCGGCGGAGTTCGGTGCCATCGCCCCTGCTTTCCGACTACTGTTCGGAACCGCCAATGAACGATCAACGGCAGCAGCGCCCGTCGCCGCTGAGCTGATCGGTATGGGCTGGCTTCATGCGCTGCATGCTCGGTCGAGCATTGCACGTGACTGGGTGTGGCAGGCGGAGTACATGATCAGCGCCGTGCGGGACCATGTTCTCGCTCTGGCGTGCCTGCGTCACGGTGTGCCCGCCATCCAGGGCCGGGGGATGGACAGCCTTCCGCCGCACATCAGCGCAGCGCTTACCGGGGCGCTCGTCTGCTCGCTCGACATTGCTGAGCTCAGACGCGCTTTTGGCGTGATCAGCGAAGCGCTGCTGGTCGAGATCGAACTGGTTGATGGCGGCCTGGCGAACCGCCTGGCCGGGCCACTGAGAGAGCTGGCCAGCTGATTGTCATTGTCAGCTTCGAGTGACCGCGTAGCGCAGCGACACGATGCCGGACGCGTACGGCTTCGCCTCCAGGAGGACAAGATCGCGTTTGCCGATGTCCTCGGTGATCAGGCTCCGACCGCGGCCGAGAACGATCGGGACCACGCGCAACTGGATCTCGTCGACCATTCCGGCTTCGAGCAAGGACTGAACCAGCGAGATGCTTCCCCACACCATGACGTCCCGGCCCGGCTCACGCCGGAGCTGATGTACGTGGTCGACGGCGCTGCCGTTTCGCACCTGTGCCGGCTCCCAGCGACCCCACGGTGCACTGTCCAGCGTCGACGAGAACACGATCTTCGGTGTCGAGTTGACCGCGTCGGCGACCGGCTCACCCTCGGCGGTGGGCCAGTACTCCACGAACAACCGGTACGTCTCACGGCCCAACAGGATGATGTCGACCTCGCCGAGAACTGACAGGTTGTCCTCATCGACCTCGCTGTAGTCCGTCACCGCGTGGAAGAACTCCAACCCGCCCGATGGCCCTGCGACGAAGCCATCGACGCTCACCAGCTCCTGGACGATGACTCTGCGAGTGGCCATGCGGGCGACGCGGGATGCATCCCGCAGCCGGGGTTCGATCTCCTGCTGAATGTAGGTCTTGACGTCGCGACCGCCCAGTGCGCCCTCGATGACCGTCGCGCGGTGAGCCCCGGCCACCTGCCGGAGCGCTTCCCGGGAGGCCTCCTCGACGCCGCCACCGATGATGACCGCCATAACGCCGCCCGCCTCAAGCTGGGTGAGCGCCTCATCATCAGCCGTAGTTCCGACAGCGTCGAACCCGTCGTCGTGCAGCACAGCCAGCACCGCATCGAGTGCCCGCTGCCCGCGGGCCACCACGAGCGTTGTCATGGTTATCCCTTCCCTCTGATCACCGAACTCTAGAACCTCAAGCGTGCTTCAGGTCAACGCCGGATGCGCCAGGCCTCCGGCGGAATGCGACGGTCGGGTCCCGAGTTGGCGCTGAGGTGGACGGCGATCCGAAGGCGGCGGGTCGGATCGCCACCGTCATGGGGGTGCTGTTCGGGCTCGCGGGCACCGGCACGTCGGCTGTGTCCGTCGCACTGCCGGAACTGGCGGCAGGGCTCGGGATAGGCACGGCGAGCGCGGCCTGGGTGATCAGCGGGTACGCCGTCGCCCTCGCGGTGCTCACC
>JBGSWT010000827.1:0-2234 GCA_041751815.1 Pseudonocardiaceae bacterium | reverse complement strand
GAAAACCCCCCGAGCCTGCGGTGCAACTCCTGCCGGTAGCCGATGCGCTGGAGATCGTCGGCATCGGGGCCACCGGTCGGGCTCGTGGTGAGGATCGGAGTACTCAGTTGGGTATTCACTGAATCGCCTTCCGCGGTAGGTGATCGGCGCGCACCAGGCAGCCGAGGGTGTCGCAGATGACCCGGGTCGCGATCAGCGCGGTGATCTCGGCGTTGTCGTAGGGCGGGGAGCACTCCACGACCTCGATGCCGGCCAGCGGGCGCGCTGCCACGAGCTGGATGAACTTGAGCACCTCGCGGGGCAGGAAGCCTCCGGGTTCGGGCCATCCTGTGCCGGGGACGAACGCGGCGTCGAGGCAGTCGACGTCGAAGGACAGCCAGACGGCGTCGGTGCCGTCCCAGGCGACGTCCAGGGCACGCTGCGCGGCAGCCTCGATGCCCATCTCCACGCAGTCGGTGACGGTCAGGATGGTGGTGCCGCGCTCCCGGCCGACCTGTACCCCGGGCCGGGGTGCTTGCCAGCCACCGATACCGATCTGCACCAGATTCTGCGGCGGCACGTTGGGGATATCCGTGGCGTGAAACCACGGGGTGGTGTGCATCCGCTCGTCGAGGTCCGTTTCCTGGGTGTCGACGTGGCGGTCGAAGTGGATGATGCCGAGCTTGCCGCCGTGGAGATGTTCGGCGACGGCGCGGGTGGTCGGGTAGCCGATGGAGTGGTCGCCGCCCAGCACCACCGGAAAGGCACCGGAGGAATAGACGTGCCCGACCGCCTTGGAGATCTGATCGAAGGTCTTCTCAATGTTGCCCGGAATGGTGAACACGTCACCGAGGTCGGCGATGGTGATTGATTCTCTTAAATCGACACCGAGTTCGAAGCTGTACGGTCCGTACAGCGCGGAGATCTTGCGGATCCCTTGGGGGCCGAAGCGGGTCCCGGACCGATATGTGGTGCCGCCGTCGAACGGGGCACCGAGCACCGCCACGTCATACTCACCGCACCGGCGGACGTCCTCAAGGTAGGGCGCCTTGAGAAAGGTGTTGATGCCGGCGAAGTGCGGGAGCTCACCGCGGGAGAAGGTGGGGATCCGCCGATCGACGATCGAGTCGGCGCCCGGCAGGCCCAGCTCCAGCCCGCGGGCGATCTCCTGCTCCCACTTCGTGGTCGGTAGCGTCGCCTCCGCTTCGACCGCGTAGCGCGCCTCCGGGCCGTAGTTGTCATGTAGGTCGTCCACTGGGGGCCTCCGCATCCACGGCGCCCGGCCGCCAGGCAGCCGGACGTGGCTGGCCTCCCGGGCTTTTGTCCCGCCGTGGAACGGGCCGCGTACCACCCGCCTGCACCTCTCGGACCAGACCCGCTGACGGACAGCGGCGGAACCCTAGGTGCGCCTCACCCACTCGAGTGAGTCCAATACATCACACGACGCCACTGTGACCGTGCTGTAACCCCTGCATTGCAGTCACATCACTGGTCAAATGCGAGCAACTGCCTCACCACCGGCCTACGGTCTTCTCATGCGTATCCGGATTATCGATGCCTTCACCGACCGGCCGTTCGCGGGCAACCCCGCAGCCGTCTGCCTGCTGGAGGCCGACGCCTGGCCCGATGAGACCTGGATGCGGCAGGTCGCTGCCGAAATGAATCTGTCCGAAACGGCCTTTGCTCACCCGCTGTCCGACAAGGTTGACGCTGACTGGGCGCTGCGCTGGTTCACCCCCACCGTCGAGGTCGATCTGTGCGGGCACGCCACCCTGGCCACCGCGCACGCTCTGCGCAGCGACTGCGGAAGCCCCGGCACTGTCCGGTTCAGCAGCCGCAGCGGAGTCCTGATCGCCCACACCCACGGCGACGGCGGTATCACCTTGGACTTCCCGGCCGCGCCCGTCACTGAGGTAGCTGCCCCCGATGGTCTCGCCGAAGCCCTCAACGCCAAGGCCGACACCGCCTACAGCACTGGTGCTCTCGGCGACCTGCTCGCTGTGTTCTGCGATGAGGCGGGCGTCCGTGCGCTGGCCCCCGACTTCGCCGCGCTGGCCGACCTGACGCACCAGGACGGCATTCGCGGCATCATTGCCACCGCCCCAGCGACCGGTCCCGGCAGTGGTTACGACTTCGTCTCGCGCTTCTTCGGACCCGCTGCGGGCATCCCCGAGGACCCGGTCACCGGCAGTGCGCACACCGCCCTGGCCCCCTACTGGTCAGCGCGCCTGGGCCGGGACAGCCTCACCGGGCTG